>DATLPT010000277.1:0-15694 GCA_035535635.1 Lapillicoccus sp.
GAGCCCAGGGCGTCGGCGAGGCTGAGATGGATGTGCGCGGTCGCCGCACCGAGCTCACGGGCCGACCCGGAGAAGTCCTCGCCGGCGGTGGCCGCCCGAAGGGCGACCCGCCAGGCGTCCTCCACCCCCGGCAGGAAGCGCTGGGCGAAGGCGAGGTGACCGCGTACCCGATCCCCTGAGACCGGATCGGCCCACTGGCCCGAGACGTACCCCACGGTGTGGGGGACCTGGGTCGAGCCGGCCTCGGTCAGCGCGGACTGGACCACGACGTCCGGGTTGTCGCCGGGGTGCAGGGACCGGAACACCTTGACGATCACCGGTGGCGCGGCGGTGCCGGACCGGTCGACGACCTCGCAGATGACCGACGTGTTGGACTGCTCGCCACGCAGTACGGAGGCGGAAGCCAGCGTGACGGTCTGGCGGTCCACGGAGTGTCGTTCGACGGTCGGGTCAGGTGTGTTGCTCGTCGACTGCGCCTGGGGTTCGGCCTGGCCCTGGATGAGCGCGAGGAGCTGGGCGGCGAAGACCTCGTCGTGGAGAGCGTCGTAGACCCAGCGGGTACCGAGGACGCCGTGCTCGGCGGTGCCGACGAGCGCGTGGTCCGCGCGGGGGAGCGGCGCGCCGCGGTAGGTCAACGGCACCTGGTAGACGACCGGCTGCCGCCCCGACTCGTCGGCCACGATCAGGACCTCGATGCCGACGCGGCCGGCGGGGTCGTCGAGCCGGTATCCGCCGAGTTTCCGCAGCACCGGCGTGCTGCCCTTCGCGGCATACCAGCGCTGCCCGGGGAGCCATCCGGTGAGGAGTTCGAGCTTGGACGGCTCAAGGGTGGTGTGGTGGATCTCAGCCACGGCGTTCACCGATCCGGCTGTAGCCGGCGCCGGCTCTGCTGTGGGCCCAGTCGTCGCGCACCTGGAACCAGAAGAAGTCCCGGGAACCCAGTGTCACCAGCACCTTTCCGTCGTCGCCGATCTTGGGGAACCCCTGACCGCCGAACAGGTCGACGAGCTGCGCTCCCGCGTACTCCTCGGGCAGCTGCACCGTCGTCGCCTGCGGGCGCGAAGAGAGGTTGTTGACGCACAGCACCGTCTCGCTGGCGGGGGCGTCCGTGCCGACCGGCCGATCGCCTTCGTGGTGCCGCACGAAGGACAGGATGGCCTCGTTCTCCGACGGGCACACCTGGAAGTCGCCCAGCCCGAAGACGGGGTGCCGGCTGCGGACCTGGAGCATGCCGCGCACCCAGTGCAGCAGCGACGACGACGTGGCCATGTGGGCCTCGACGTTGACGGTGTTGTAGTGGTAGACGAGGCTGGAAATGACTGGCAGGTAAAGCTTTCCGGGGTCGACCGCCGAAAAGCCGGAGTTGCGGTCGGGGGTCCACTGCATGGGAGTGCGGACGGCGTCGCGGTCGTTGAGCCAGATGTTGTCGCCCATCCCGATCTCGTCGCCGTAGTAGAGGCAGGGTGAGCCGGGCAGCGAGAGCAGCAGTGCGTGGATCAGCTCGATCTCGGGCCGCGAGTTGTCGAGCAGGGGAGCCAGCCGGCGCCGAATGCCGAGATTGGCGCGCATCCGGGGGTCCGGCGCATACCAGCCGTACATCGCGGCGCGCTCCTCCGGGGTCACCATCTCCAGAGTCAGCTCGTCGTGGTTGCGCAGGAACGTCCCCCACTGCCCGTCGCCGGGAACCGGCGGCGTGTCGGCGAACACGTCGATGATCGGAGCGGCCCGCTCCTGGCGCAACGCGTAATAGAGCCGCGGCATGACCGGGAAGTGGAAGCACATCTGGCACTCCGGTGCCTCCAGGGTGCCGAAGTAGTCGACGACCTCGGCCGGCGGCTGGTTCGCCTCGGCCAGCAGGATGCGGCCCGGATACTCCGCGTCGACCATGGCCCGCAGGTCGGCGATGAACGCGTGCGTTCGCGGGAGGTTCTCGCAGTTGGTGCCTTCCTCCTCGAAGAGGTAAGGGGCTGCGTCGAGCCGGAAGCCGTCGATGCCGAGATCCATCCAGAACCGGACGACGTCGAACATCTCCTCCTGCACTCGCGGGTTCTCGAAGTTGAGGTCCGGCTGGTGTGAGAAGAACCGGTGCCAGAAGAACTGCCGCCGCACCGCGTCGAAGGTCCAGTTGGACACCTCGGCGTCGACGAAGATGATTCGGGCTTCGCTGTAGGGGGCGTCGGTGTCGGACCAGACGTAATAGTCGCCGAACGGGCCGTCCGGCTCCGCGCGGCTCAGCTGGAACCACGGGTGCTGGTCGCTCGTGTGGTTCATGACCAGGTCGGTGACGATGCGGATGCCGCGCGCGTGGGCCTGCGACACCAGCTCGATGAACTCCGGCAGGCTGCCGAACTCCGGCAGCACCGCCTTGAAGTCGGAGATGTCGTACCCGCCGTCACGCAGCGGGGACGCGTAGAACGGCGGCAGCCACAGGCAGTCGATCCCCAGCCACTGCAGGTAGTCCAGCCGCTCGACGAGGCCGCGGAAGTCACCGGATCCTGACCCCTTGGAGTCGGAGAAGGCGCGGACGAGGACCTCGTAGAAGACCGCGGTGCGATACCACTGCGGGTCGTGCCGCAAACCGGGTTGCGACAGGTTGAGGCCCTGCACGACTCAGATGCTCCTGACCTCGATGATGTGCACGGGGTGGGTCTCCGGCCCCAGCCGGACCCAGGAGCTCGGGCGCCAGATCCAGGTCTGCTCGGTGATGAGGTCGCGGGCCCGGAACTGCTGGTCCGAGCCCAGGCCGAGGGCGCCCATGTCGAGATGCAGCCACGAACCACGCGTCGCGTGTGGATCGAGGTTGGCCACCACGAGGATGGTGTCGCGGCGGCCCCCGACGACCCGCGACTTGGAGAAGACGAGGATGTTCTCGTCGTCCGCCGAGTGGAAGCGGATGTTGCGCAGCCACCGCAGCGCGGGGTGCGCCTTGCGGATGGCGTTGAGCTTGGTGAGGTAGGCCGAGAGGTTCTGACCCTCCTTGGGGCCGCCCTTCTCGTAGTCCTCCCAGTGCCGGTTCTTGTACTCGTACTTCTCGTTGTCGACCTGCTCCTCGGCGCCCTGCCGCGCGACGTTCTCCATCAGCTCGTAGCCGGAGTAGATGCCGTACGTCGGCACGAGCGTCGCCGCCAGCGCCGCGCGCAGGGTCCACGCCGTCGGGCCGCCGTACTGCATGTAGGGCGTGAGGATGTCGTGCGTCGTCGGCCAGAACGACGGACGCATGTATGCGGACGCCTCCCCGGCCAGCTCGAGGAGGTACTCCTCGAGCTCCCAACGCAAGTTGCGCCACGCGTAGTAGGTGTAGGACTGCTGGAACCCGGCCTTGGCCAGGCTGTGCATCATCGCGGGCCTCGTGAACGCCTCGGCGAGCCAGATGATCTCGGGGTGGTCCTTGGCCACGTCGGCGATGAGCCACTGCCAGAACTGCACCGGCTTCGTGTGCGGGTTGTCGACCCGGAACAGCGTGACGCCGTGGTCGATCCACACCTGGATGACCCGACGCATCTCGGCGTAGGCCCCGGCCGGGTCGTTGTCGAAGTTCAGCGGATAGATGTCCTGGTACTTCTTGGGCGGGTTCTCCGCGTAAGCGATCGTGCCGTCGGCCCGGGTCGTGAACCACTCGGGGTGGGTCTCGACGTACGGGTGGTCCGGCGAGGCCTGCAGGGCGATGTCGAGGGCGACCTCGAGGCCGTTGCGGCGGGCCGCCCTGACGAAGAGGTCGAAGTCGTCGAACGTCCCGAGGTCCGGATGGATCGAGTCGTGTCCGCCGTCAGGGGAGCCGATCGCATACGGGCTGCCGGGTTCGCCGGGCCGGGCGTCGAGCGTGTTGTTCTTGCCCTTGCGCGCGGTGGTCCCGATCGGGTGGATGGGCGTGAGGTAGACGACGTCGAATCCCATCCTGGCGATTCCGCGCAAGCGCTCGGCCGCCGTGCGCAGTGTGCCGGAGCGCCATTCGTCGGCTTCCTCGTCGTAGTAGGCGCCTTCGGAGCGCGGGAAGATCTCGTACCAGGCGCCGAAGAGCGCCAGCTCGCGCTCGACGAGCAGCCGGTATGCGGGACTGGGGCTCACCATCTCGCGGAACGGGTGTCGGCTGAACCAGGCGCGCATCGGCGCGGAGGTCGCCGTGTGCAGCCGGTCGACAGCCGGTCGGTCGGTGTCACGGAGGACGGCGATCGCCTCGGTGATCGGACTGCGCGGCTGGTCACCCTGCTCGGCCAGACACCGCTCGAGCATCCGGGCGCCCTCGTCGAGCATCAGCTCGGCGTCGACGTCGGCCTCGACTTTGATGGTCGCGTCGTGGACCCAGGTGCCCCACGGGTCTGACCAGCCCTCGACACGGTAGGTCCACCATCCGGGCCGGTCCGCGGCGACGGTCGCGCTCCACCAGCTGAGTCCGGCGTTGTCGACGTGCATCGGGAAGTGGTGGTCGACCCCGTCAGGGTCGGTGAGCACTGCAGTGGCGTTGACGGCGTCGTGGCCTTCGCGGAAGACCTGGGCGGCGACGATGAACTCCTCGTGCTCCACCGACTTCGCGGGCCGAGTGCCTCCGTCGACGAGCGGACGGACGTTCTGGACGGGAATCCGCCCAAAGGGCAGCACCCCCTCGGGGAGGGTCTCCTCGAGCAGGTGCAGAGGAGTGGTGGTGGCCTCGGGACTGGGGGCCGTGCCGACACCTTCGGCACCGGCCATGTCGGGATCGGTGGTGTCGGTCTCGACCTCCTCGGCCTCGGCGGCACGGTCGACGTCGCTGCCGTCCCTCGACACGACAGTCCGGGTATGCGAGGGGGATGATGTCGAGGGGGATGATGTCGTGGTTGCAGCGGCGTCGGATGCAGTCACACGGCCGACGCTACTCGGTGGCATGTTGGGCGGACCACCTAAGGGGCGGGGTGTCTCGCGGAGCGTGCAAAGCACTGAAAGGCCTGCAAGAAGCGGGCAACGAACCCGCTAGAGTCGACCGCTTGACACCTGCCGCCCCTCACACCGAAGGAGAGTCGCGTGACCGACACGCAGACCAGCCGTCTAGCGGCCTCGCGCCGCGGAGGACTGGACAGTCGGGACCTCACGGCCCCGCGGCATACCGTCGATGCGTTCATCAGCGACTTCATGCGAGAGCTGAACTACGGCCAGGGCGTGAGCCTGGCGCGCAGCTCGGTGAACGACCAGTATCTCGCCCTCGCCCGCACCGTCCGGCACCACCTGCAGTCCCGGTGGATGGCCACCCTGGCCAAGCAGTGGGACCAGCAGGCCAAGACGGTCTGCTACCTGTCCGCGGAGTACCTCCTCGGCCGGCAGCTGGACAACTCGATCCTCGCCTCCGACCTCGACTCCATCGTCGAGGAGGGCCTCGGCCAACTCGGCATCTCCCTCTCGACGTTGCGGGCCCAGGAGATCGAGCCGGGCCTGGGCAACGGCGGCCTCGGCCGGCTGGCGGCGTGCTTCATCGACTCGCTCGCGACGATGTCGGTGCCGTGCGTCGGCTACGGGATCCGTTACGAGTACGGCATCTTCCGGCAGACCTTTGTCGACGGCTGGCAGGTCGAGAACTCCGACCCGTGGCTGCAGCTGGGCAACCCGTGGGAGTTCCCGCACCCGGAGAACGCCGTGACCGTCCAGTTCGGCGGCTCGACCGAGACGGTGACGGACGAGGACGGACGGGAGCGGACCCGCTGGATCCCCGACTGGGACGTCCTCGGGGTGCCCTACAACTACATGGTTCCCGGCTACCGCAACGGCCGGGTCAACACCCTGCGGCTATGGAGCGCCAAGGCCACCCGGGCGTTCAACCTCGAGGTGTTCAACGCGGGCGACTACGTCGAGGCGGTCCGCAACCAGACCTTCGCGGAGAAGATCTCGATGGTCCTCTACCCCGAGGACTCCACGCCGCAGGGCAAGGAGCTGCGGCTGCAGCAGCAGTACTTCTTCTCGGCCTGCTCCATCCGCGACTTTATCGACCAGGTGCTGCCCAGGGACTTCGATCTGCGCCAGCTGCCCGACCGGGTCGTCTTCCAGCTCAACGACACCCATCCCGTCATCGCGGTGCCGGAGCTGATGCGGCTGCTCGTCGACGAGAAGGGTTTCGAGTGGGACGAGGCGTGGGCGATCACCCAGAAGTGCTTCGCGTACACGTGTCACACGCTGCTGCCGGAGGCGCTGGAGATCTGGCCGGTGGAGCTGTTGGGGCGGCTGCTGCCCCGGCACCTCGAGATCATCTTCCGGATCAACGACGAGTTCCTCGATGAGGTCCGCGAGGCCTACCCCGGCGACGAGGCCCGGTTGCGCCGGATGTCGATCGTCTCCGAAGGGGCCGTGAAGATGGCCTACCTGGCCACGGTCGCCGGGTCCAAGGTCAACGGCGTGGCCGAGCTGCACTCGCAGCTGCTGCGCGACAAGGTGCTGCCGGACTTCTCCGACTTCTGGCCGGACAAGTTCACCAACGTCACCAACGGGGTCACGCCGCGCCGGTTCATGCGGCTGGCCAACAAGAACCTCGCGGCGCTGATCACGGAGGCGATCGGGCCGGGCTGGATCACCGATCTCGACCGGCTCGCCGAGCTCGAGCCGTTCGCGGATGACGCGGCGTTCCGGGAACGGTTCCGAGCGGTCAAGCGGGCGTGCAAGACGAGCCTGGCCAAGCACCTGCTGACACGGAACCAGGTCGTCCTCCCGACCGAGGCGATGCTCGACGTCATGGTCAAGAGGCTGCACGAGTACAAGCGGCAGACGCTCAAGGTCCTCCACATCGTGACCCTGTACCAGCAGATCCGCAGCGGTGAGCTGCGGGCCGAGGACGTGACGCCGCGGGTGTTCGTCTTCGGGGCCAAGGCGGCGCCCGGGTACAGGATGGCCAAGCAGATCATCGGGCTCATCAATGCAGTCGGCGAGACGGTCAACAACGACCCGCTGGTCAAGGGCCGGCTCACCGTCGTGTTCCCCCCGAACTACAACGTCACGCTCGCCGAGAAGCTCATCCCCGCCGCGGACCTGTCGGAGCAGATCTCCTTGGCCGGGAAGGAGGCGTCGGGCACCGGCAACATGAAGCTCGCGCTCAACGGTGCGCTGACCATCGGCACCGACGACGGCGCGAATGTCGAGATCCGCGAACTCGTCGGCGACGACCACTTCTTCCTGTTCGGTCTGCTCGAGCCGGAGGTCGAGGCCCTGTATGCGTCGGGCTACACCCCGGCCAGCTTCTACGAGAGCGACCCACAGCTGCGGGCGGCCATCGACCTCATCGCGTCCGGCGGGTTCTCCGACGGCGACCGGATGGTGTTCGAGCCGGTGGTGTCGCACCTGCTGGGCGACGACCGGTTCCTCGCCCTGGCCGACTACCGGTCCTACATCGACGCTCAACAGCGCGTGGAGAAGGCCTACGCCGACCCGGACGCGTGGTCACGGTCGGCCATCCTCAATGTGGCGCGTTGCGGCTTCTTCTCGAGCGACCGGGCGATGCGCGAGTACATCGACCGGATCTGGCACGCGCCGCCGGTCCTGGACGACTGAGCCCTGGAGCACGCGCCGGCCTGCGCGGTGGATTGGTCCCCCCAGAGGGGTACAAATCCACCGCGCTCCTGGTTGCACCGGGTCAGAAGGTGATGCCGCGCGCCGCGAACTGAGCCTTGACCGCTGCGGCCGCCGCGGCGCCGTCGCGCTGGAGCGCCGTCGCGTAGGTGGCCTGGGCGGCGGCCGAGAAGGAGGTGTCCGCCGCATACCCGAACTGGCTGTCGATCAGCGTCGTGTCCCACGCCGCCGTCGACTTGCCGAGCGAGACGTAGTCCTGGCGGATGTCCCAGAGCGCCGCGCTCCAGATCTGGCCGTCGAAGTGGACCTCACCCTCGCGGTCCGCGACCGTCAGGTCGGTGTCGAGGCGCCGCAGGCAGTGCGGCGTGTCGCTGGTGTAGGAGACCGAGTCCCAGTCGGCGACACATGGCTCGGGCGCCTTGACCGGCCAGCCGTACTGGACGGCCGCCGCCAGCCCCACGGTCACCCCGAGGTAGTCGCCGAACGCCTCCCCGATCGAGCCGGCGTCCAGCGACGCGCCGTAGCCGGGCACCTGCGACGCGTGGACGGCGTGGCCGTACTCGTGGACGATCACCTCGGCGTCCTCGGCGTCGTCGACGCCGCCCTTGCCGAGCCGGATCCGGTACGGCTTGTCGGTCTGGTACGAGTTGTCGCCGCCGTACTGGTCGATCTTGATGTTGAACGACTCGTGCACGATCCCCGGCAGCGTCGAGCCGAACCCGAGGGACTGCAGGTACTCCTGCGCCTGGTTCACCCAGAAGTAGCCCATGACCTGTTCGAACTGGTCGGCGTGCCGCGTGTAGATGAACTCGTTCGTGGTGCTGAACGCCGGCGTCCCGGTCGAGGACTGGACGTTGGCCCACTTCCCGCGCAGGTAGCCCGACCCGTCGAGGTTGCGCAGCTGCACCTGTGCGTACTCGCTCAGTGGCACCGCCCCGTCGGAGTCCTTCATGTCGGTGAGGTCCTGGTTACCACTCGACTGGACCGGGTTGACCTTGAAGACCTGGCCGATGCCGGTCGAGCTCCCGTTGCCGGACTTGGCGGCCGAGGCGGGCAGGGCGGTCGTGACGGTCAGCGCCGCCGCGGCGAGCACGGTGCTGCCGGCGATGGCGGTCAGAGGACGGATGAGGGGTCGGCTCGTGGCCATGTGAGGGCTTCTCCTGGTTGGGTTTCGGTGGTCGAGGCGCCCCGGCCCCCGAGTCCCGTCTCGGGCGCCCCGACGACCGTACCCCCGGTCGCGTAGATTTGACCTTCCCAGGACCTCACCAGACGTGCTCGCCCGCGAGGAGTGGACGCCGCGATGCTCATCGCCGTCGGCCTCGTCCTCGTCGTGCTCCTCACCGTCGCGACCGGGTACTTCGTCGCCCAGGAGTTCGCCTACGTCTCGGTCGACCGGACCCGGCTCCGTCAGCTCGCCGACGAGGGGGACCGCGCCGCCCAGCGGGCGCTGGACGTCACCGGGCGGCTCTCGTTCACGCTCTCCGGCGCCCAGTTCGGCATCACCGTCACGGCGCTGTTGGTGGGGTATGCCGGTGAGCCGCTCATCGGCGTCGGACTAGCCGAGCTGCTGGGCTTCACCAACGTCCCGTATGCGCTTCGCCTCACCGTCGCGGTCGCGCTGGTCCTGGCCTTCTCGACGGTCCTCCAGATGGTTATCGGGGAGCTCGCGCCCAAGAACCTCGCCATCGCCCGACCGGTCCCGCTGGCCCTCGCCCTCAGTCGGTCCACGACGGTCTATCTGGCCGTAGCCGGCCCGGTCATCCGGCTGTTCGACTCCGCCTCAAACCGGCTGCTGCGCGCGGTGGGCATCGAGCCGGTCGAGGAGCTCGCCCCGGGCGCCACCGCGGAGGACCTCGGGCACGTCATCGACGAGTCGCGCAAGGGCGGAGCTCTCGACGAGGAGCTCTCGGTGCTGCTGGAACGCGGACTGGCGTTCCGAGGACTGAGCGCAGAGCAGGCGATGACGCCGCGGGTCGCCGTCGACACGGCGCCGGCCACGGCGACATTGGACGACGTCGTCGACCTGCTGCGGACGAGCCCGCACTCGCGGTTCCCGGTCGTGGCACAGGACGTCGACGACGTGGTGGGCGTGGTCGGCCTGGCCGAGCTGCTGGAGGTCCCGCGCGAGCGCTGGGACCGGACCAGCGTGGCCGACGCCTGTGCAGCGGCGGTCGTCGTGCCCGGGTCGCTGCCACTCCCAGCGGCCTTGGAACAGCTTCGCGCCAGCCGTCGCCAACTGGCCGTCGTCGTCGACGAGTTCGGCGGCTTCGACGGGATCCTCACCCTCGAGGACATCGCGGAGGAGGTGGTCGGCGACATCCTCGACGAGGGCGACGCGGCCGAACCTGAACCGCCGCCGGGACCGGCGGACACGCATACCCTGTCGGGCCGGCTGCGCCTCGACGAGGTGGAGGCCTCGACCGGCATCCGGCTTCCGGCGGGGCCCGACTATGCCACGGTCAGCGGCCTGGTCCTCGGCCGCTTGGGCCGGGTCGCCCATGTCGGCGACGCCGTCGTCGTCGAGGAGGTCGCCGACCCTGCAGATCTCGACGATCCCGCGCCACCGGAGCGGATCGAGATCCGCGTGGATGAGGTGGAGCGGCACGTCCCCGCCGTGGTCACGCTGCTGCGCCACCGGTCGGAGGCCTCCGAGCAGGCGGAGGCGTCGTGAACGTCGCTGTTTCCATCGGACTCTCGGTGCTGCTCCTCGGCGCCAATGCGTTCTTCGTCGCCGCGGAGTTCGCCGTCGTCTCGGCCAAACGGCACCGGCTCGAGGTCGCCGCGGCATTCGGCGGCCGGTCGGCCCGGGCCGCCGTCCACAATAGCCGGGAGCTGTCACTGGGACTGGCCGGCGCGCAGCTGGGCATCACCCTCGCCACCCTTGGGCTCGGCGCCCTCGCCAAGCCGGCCGTGGCCGACCTCCTCGAGCCGCTGCTCCGCCTGATGCCGATGCCGGAGGCCATGGCCGCCGCGATCGCCACGGGATTGGCCGTCGCGGCCGTCGTCTTCCTGCACATGGTCGTGGGGGAGATGGCTCCGAAGTCGTGGGCCATCAGCCATCCCGAGCGGGCCGCGATCCTGCTCGGGCTGCCGTTTCGAGTGTTCATGGCCTCGACCCGCTCGGTACTGCGCGTCCTCAACGCGGCGGCCAACCGGCTGCTGCGGCTGTGGAACATCAAACCGGTGGATGAGTCCAGCGTCGTCCAGGGGCCGGCGGAGCTGCAGCTGCTCCTCGACACCTCGCGGGAGCACGGGCTCATCGAGGCCGCCGCCGAGGAGCTGCTCAGCAGCGTCCTCGACCTGTCCGGAACGCCCGTGTACGCGGCAACCCTGCCCCTCACCGACGTCGTCGCGCTCCCGCTGGTGGCGCGCGCCGGCGAGGTGGAGCAGCGGTCCCGGGAGAGCGGGCGTTCGCGTCTCGTCGTCCTCGACGACGCCGGCGCGCCGACCGGCCTGGTCCACGTCCGCGACGCCGTGCTGGCCCGGCCGGACACGCCCGTGGCGGAGCTGGCCTACGCGACGACCTGCCTCGACCCCCACCAGTCCGTGGTCGAGGCGATCGGGCGGATGCGAGCAGACCGGTCCCAGCTGGCGCTCGTTGCGCCCGCCGACGGGCCGGTCATCGGGATCACCGCCCTGGAAGACCTCCTCGAGCGCGTCCTCGGCGAGTTCGACGACGAGACCGACCGGCCCCGACGCTGACCGGTGTCCCACTCACGGCAGCTGGACCGCAGCCCGGTAGACCCGCATGGACGCCGCGGCGACCTCCACCGGTTCGGTTGTAGGGTCGACGACCTCGGGCGGCTGTGGACGCTCCCACGCGCTGTCCCACAGGAGCTCGTAGGCGGTGAGTCCGGGCGGCGTGGGCAGCGTCACCTGGGCGGGGTTGGCGCCTCCGTGGACGAGGACCAGGACGGAACGCTCGCCGAGCTCCGCTCCGTCGAGGTACATCGCCAGGGTCCGCACCGACGGGTCGGTCCAGACCGCCTGGTTCATCGGCTGACCGGCGCGGTCGTACCACGCGATGTCGGTGGACCCGTCCTGGCGGACCAGCCGGCCGGAGGCGAAGGTCCGCTGGCGCAGGACCGGCAAGGTGGCCCGCAGCCGAATGAGGAACCGGGTCGTCTCGAGCAGGTCCTGCTGCCACGGCGCGAGGTCCCAGGCGAACCACGACGTCTCATTGTCTTGACAGAACGGGTTGTTGTTGCCGCCCTGGGTCCGCCCGAACTCGTCGCCGGCGTTAATCATCGGCACACCGGTAGAGGTCAGGAGCGTTCCCAGCAGGTTCCGAATCGAGCGGTGCCGAGCGCTCTCGATGTCCGGGTCGGCGGTCGGGCCCTCGACGCCGTGGTTCCAGGAGAGGTTGTTGTCGCTGCCGTCGCGGTTGCCTTCGAGGTTCGCCTCGTTGTGCTTGACGTCGTAGGTGGTGAGGTCCCGCGTCGTGAACCCGTCGTGAGCCGCCACGAAGTTGACCGAGGCGATCGGGCCGCGGTCTCGCATACCGAAGAGATCCTGCGAGCCGGCCAGCCGAGTGGCGAGGTCCTGGACACCGTGTCCTTGACGGTCCTCCCGGTCCCGGCCGAGGCCGGCCAGCCAGAACGACCGCACGCCGTCGCGGAACCGGTCGTTCCACTCGCTGAACGGCGGTGGGAACTGGCCGGTGCGCCAGCCGTGGATGCCGAGGTCCCACGGCTCGGCGATGTTCTTCACCCGGGAGAGGACCGGATCGGTGCGCAGCGCCACCAGGAACGGGTGGTTCATGTCGTAGTCGTCGTAGCGACCGCGGGCCAGCGCGACAGCCAGGTCGAACCTGAACCCGTCGACGTGGCACTCCTCGACCCAGTAACGCAGCGAGTCGAGCACCAACCGGCACACGACGGGGTGCCTCAGGTCGACGGTGTTGCCGCAGCCCGTGACGTCGATGTCGTGGCCCCGGTCGTCGAGCCGGTAGTAGGCCCGGTTGTCCAGCCCCCGCCAGCTCAGCGTCATGCCGGTAGCGCTCTGCTCGGCGGTGTGGTTGTAGACGACGTCCAGGATCACTTCGAGGCCGGCCCGGTGCAGCAGCTTGACCATGCCCTTGAACTCGTCCAGGACGCCCTGCGGGTCGCTCGCCGACGCATACGCCGCGTGCGGGGCGAAGAACCCGAGGGTGTTGTACCCCCAGTGGTTCGTCAGGCCCCGGCGGAGCACTTCGGGCTCGCAGGTGAAGGCGTGTACCGGGAGCAGCTCGACCGCGGTGACGCCGAGCCGGGTGAGGTGCTCGAGCGTGACGGGATGGGCGAGTCCCGCGTACGTGCCGCGCAGATGGTCGGGGATGCCGGAGAGCTGCTGCGTGAGGTTCTTGACGTGGACCTCGTAGACGACGGATTCCGCCAGCGACCGGTGCGGCGGTGCGTCGCCCTCCCAGTCGAACCGCTCGTCGACGACGACGCAGCGCGGTACGTAGGCCTTCGAGTCCCGGTGGTCTCGCAGCCCGGTGTCCCCCGCCAGCTCGACCCCCACCTGATGGCCGAACGCCGGCGGCGCCACCCGGACGTCGCCTTCGATGGCCCGTGCGTACGGGTCGAGCAACAGCTTGGACTCGTTGTAGCGCAGGCCGTTCTCGGGCTGCCACGGACCGGACGCCCGGACCGCGTAACGCTGACCGGGCGTCACGCCGCGCAGGTGCCCGAACCAGAACCCGTGCGCGCGCTCGGTGAGCGGAATGCGCCGCTCGGACCCGCCCTCGCGATCCCCGGCGTCGAAGAGGCAGACGTCCACGGTGTCGGCGTGACCCGCATACACGCAGAGCTCGACGCCACCCTCGACCCGGGTGACCCCCGGTGGCGGGGGAAGGTCCCGCATCGGCCGGGGGGGCGGGGGGGACATGCCGTCAGCGTAGGGGCCCGTTACCGTGGGTCCCATGGAGGATGGAGCATGAGCGACCCCACCAGCCTGCCGAACTTTCCCCCACCGGCGGACGAACATCCGCTGCGGGGGCGGGTTCTCGATGTCCTCAAGGACCTCGGGCTGAACCCCAACATCGACGCCGACGGCGACGTGGCGTTCATGATCGGGGAGCCGCCGCAGCAGCTGTTCGTGCGCTGCGTCGACGGTGACTGGCCGGTGATGCGGATCTTCGGGCAGTGGCTCATCGGCGACCAGGTCCCGGACGACCTGTTCCTGCGGCTGCAGCGCTGCAACGACTTCACCCTGCAGCTCAACCTCGCCAAGGTCGGCCTCGCCAACAACAACCTCGTCGTCAGCGTCGAGCACGTCGCGCCGTTGGAGACCGACATCTCGGCGCTGTTCCAGATCAGCGTCAACCTCATCATGGAGGTCGTCCAGATGTGGCACGCATCCTTCCAGGCACCTCCCGGCGAGACCAACGGGTCTTCGGATGAGCCGTACCGGCCGCGACACCGTCCCCAGGACGACGCGTGAGCTACTCCGGCGAGTTCGTCCGCCTCGAGGTCGAGGACGGCATCGGGACCATCCGCCTCGACCGGCCGCCGATGAACCCGCTCTCGGTGCAGGTCCAGGAGGAGATCCGCGCCGCAGCGCAGGCGGCCGGTGCCTCGAGTGAGGTCGCCGCGGTCGTCGTCTACGGCGGCGAAAAGGTGTTCGCGGCCGGCGCCGACATCAAGGAGATGCAGGCCATGTCGTACGTCGACATGGTCGAGCGCTCGGTGCCGCTGCAGAGCTCGATCAGCGCGGTGGCGCAGATCCGCAAGCCGACCGTCGCCGCGGTGACGGGGTATGCATTGGGCGGCGGCTGCGAGCTCGCCCTCGCCTGCGACTTCCGGGTGGCCGGCGAGAACGCCAAGCTGGGGCAGCCCGAGATCCTCCTCGGCGTCATCCCGGGGGCCGGCGGCACGCAACGGCTGGCTCGCCTGGTCGGACCGGCCAAGGCGAAGGAGATCATCTTCTCGGGACGGTTCGTCCCCGCCGACGAGGCGCTCGCCATCGGCCTCGTCGACAAAGTGGTGCCGGCGGACGAGGTGTATGCGACGGCGGTCGCCTGGATGCGCTCGTTCGTCGGCGGCCCGGCGTATGCGTTGCGGGCGGCCAAGGAGGCCGTCGACCGCGGGCTGGAGTCCGATTTGGACACCGGCCTCGAGATCGAGCGGATGCTCTTCGCGTCGCTCTTCGCGACCAAGGACCGCGAGATCGGGATGGCGTCGTTCGTCGAGCAGGGGCCGGGGAAAGCGAAGTTCGAGGGGGCCTGACGGCGTGGCCGAGCCCCTCGACGTGCTCGTCGTTTACGTCCCGCGCGAGTCGACCAATGCGGTCCTGGCCGCGCTGTTCGGTGCCGGCGCCGGACGTCTCGGCGACTATGAGGAGTGCGCGTTCGTCGCGCCGGGCCGGGGTCAGTTCCGGCCGGTGCGGGTCGCGAGCCCGACGATCGGTGCGCTGGGCGACCTGGAGTACGTCGACGAGGACCGGGTCGAGGTTGTGCTCCCGCGCCGGCTGCGTGCCGAGGTCGTCACGGCACTGCGCGGGGCGCATCCCTACGAGGAACCGGCCTTCCACGTGATCCAGACGGCCCACCTCGACGAGTCGTCGCCCGGCTCCCAACCCGCTTAGCCCCCCCGGGTCGAGAGGCCAACTCTGGTCGTTCTGAAGCCGCGAGAACGACGTAACCTGGCCTCTCGGCCAGGTGCCGGAGGCCGTAGCCTTGGCCGGGAGTCGGGCTCAGGCGGCGTCGAGGACAACCAGGTCCCGCGTCGTCGTGAGGCGACCCGCTGCCCTCCCGATGTACGTCCCGGACGTCGGCGGCACGTCGCGGTAGTCCCGGCCCGTGGCCACGGTGACATGCCCCGCCCCGGTCCGGCGGCCGTTGCACGGGTCGTAGCCGACCGCCTCTGCCGCCCGGCCGTCGGCGGACGGAACCAGGACCTCCACCCACGCGTGCGTCCCGCCCTGGCCGACGAGGTGCCCGGACACGTACCGGGCCGGAAGACCTCGGATGCGGCAGAGCGCCAGCATGAGGTGGGCGGAGTCCTGGCAGACCCCTCGGCCCAGCGCGAGGGCCTCGTGGGCCGTCGTCCGGACTCCGGTCACGCCCCACTCGTAGACCAGTGCCTCGTACGCCGCCTGGTTGAGACGGTCGGCGAGCGCGAGTCCCGACAGGCGGTCCCACGGCGCGTCACCACTCGGCGACGACGCGAGGGCCAGCGCCCGGAGCGGCTCGGAC
>DATLPT010000278.1:0-3875 GCA_035535635.1 Lapillicoccus sp.
AGGATCGCGCCCAACACGTCGTGCTGCTTCTGGTCGTAGGCGCCGTTGCCGATCCGGATCGGCCGTGAGTGCATATACCCGTCGAGGTGGTCGAGGATCTCCTCGTTGAGCTCCCGTTCGCCGTCGACGCCGTACATGATCTGGATGTCGTCCCCGATGCCGGCGACGTCGGCGATGAACGAGAAGAAGTCGTCCGCCTCCCAGTCGAACCCGAGCCGGGCCATGGCCCAGAGGGTCAGCGTCGAGTCGCGGATCCACGTGTACCGGTAGTCCCAGTTGCGTTCTCCTCCAGGTGTTTCCGGCAGCGACGTCGTGGCCGCGGCGACAAGGGCGCCGCTTGGCGCATACGTGAGTCCCTTGAGGGTGAGGGCACTCCGCTCGAGGTGGATGCGCCATGGATGGTCCGGGAAGCGGCCACGAGCCAGCCAGTGCTGCCAGTGGTGAGCGGTCCACACCTGCCGCTTGTACGCGTCGGAATGGGTGTGCGGCGGCTCGTACGGGGACCACGACAGCGCGACGAAGTGGGTCTGGCCCTCCTTCATCAGGGTGCGCGCCATGGCGCGGTTGCCCTCGAACCCGAGGTTCATGTCGGTCGTGAGGCGGAGCTGCGGCGCATACTCGCTCGGCTCGGTGACGGCATCGTGGTACCCGTCGCCGTTGTAGGTCCAGATGGCCGGCTCCTGGCCGTAGTTGAACATCGGGCTGCAGTCCAGCGACATCTGCACCTCACCGTTGACGCACCGCACCTGGCGCAGCAGGCAGTGCTCGGTGTCGTAGTCGGTGGGCGCCCGCCGGTAGCGCTTGGACCGCTCGTTCTCGTGGTGCCACGGCCCGATCAGCAGGCAGTCGCGGACGATGACCCAGCCGGTCGCCGTACCCCAGCTCGTCTCGAGGATCATCGTGCCGGGCAGGTAGCGCCGGGCCACCGGCACGCGCACGTCCGCTGGCCCGAACCGGAACCCGCCCGCGTCCCGGTCGAGGATCGCGCCGAACACGCTCGGCCCGTCCATCCGCGGCAGGCACATCCACTCGATGTTGCTGCTGGGTGCGACGAGAGCAGTGACCTCGCAGTCCGACAGGAACGCATACTCCGCGATCGGCGGGTACGACGAGACGGTCGTCCAGTCGGTACTTTCGATGCTGCCGTCCATGCCATCGCCCCTCTCGCAGGGTTCGGTTGATGGAAGTGTGACGGCAAAGCGGCCATGCCGTACAGAGAAGCGGTGCTACACACCCACCGACCGATCGCCCGCACCGCCGTGCCCGACGTCCTCGCTCGCGTTTCGCCGGCGCTGCCCCGCCGCCGAAAATACGGACAGTTCCTCCTCCAAAGCCCGATGAACTCAACAAAGCCTCCACAGAAAGGACACTTCGGTCATATTCTTGGCCGGTGCCGCGGTCAGGGGCAGCGCCGACACGGGACCACGCCGTCCTGTTCTACGACCACGCCGCGCATGTCGCCGACTCGCTGACCGACTACGTCGCCGAGGGCCTGCAACGAGGGGACGGCGTCATCGCGGTCCTCACGCCCCCGCAGGCCACTGCGGTCCGCGCCTCCCTCGAGGACTCGGGGGACGAAGCCGAGCGTGCCGCCGCCGAGGGTCGGTTCCTCCTGCTGGACGCGGCCAGCACCCTCGAGAGCTTCCTCGTCGACGGGGCCCCGGACGCCCGCCTCCTCACCGAGGGGGTCGGCGCCGCCATCACCGAGCTCGGAGCCGGCGGGCGGGCGGTCCGCGCAGCCGGTGAGATGGTCGCGGTCCTCTGGGCCGAGGGGAACCTGACCGGAGCGCTGGCCCTCGAGACGGTCTGGAACGAGCTGGCCGACCGGCTGGGCTTCGGACTGCTCTGCCCCTACCCGACGGCGGTCCTCGACAGTGGACACCTCGGGCACATCGGTCGGCTCTGTGCCCTGCACACCGACGTCGTGGCTCCCGAGTCGTATGCGTCGGGCTCGGACCCGGAGCTCGCGGGCGACCTGGAGACCGGCGTCTTCGTCCCCGCGCCGCAAGCGGTCGGGGCCACCCGTCGGTTCGTCGCCGGCGCGATGGCCGAGTGGTCGGCGACGTGGGGTATGAGACTCGACGACCACCTGGTGTCGGACGCGTGCCTGGTCACTTCGGAGATGGCGGCGAACGCCGTGACCCACGCGCGTTCGGCGTTCGAGGTCGACGTCGCCTGTAGCGAAGGAGCGGTCCGGGTCACCGTCTCCGACATCGGGCCCGGCGCGGCCGAGGAGCACCGCGGCGCACCCTTGGACCTTGGGGGGCGCGGACTGGCCATCGTGGCGGAGGTCGCGGATCGGTGGGGCTGCGACACCGTCGCGGGCGGCAAGGTCGTTTGGGCCGAGCTCACCACCCGTCAGCTGATCTGAGCGAACCACCTTGTCCGGCTGGGACGGGGAGCGCTACCGACGCGTCAACACCCTTCAGCAGTGGTTGGCCGGCCGCGCCCTCGACGACGTCCACCTCGTCGGTGTCCGCAGTCTCCTCGACGTGGGGTGTGGAGACGGTCAGATCACCCGGTCATTGGCGGCGCAGATCCCTGGCGCCCGCTGCGTGGGAATCGACCGCTCGCCCGGGATGATCGCCGTCGCGCCCACGTCGGACGGCGTCGTGTTCGAGGTAGGTGCAGCCGAGACGATGACCTTCGACGACGAGTTCGACCTCGTCGTGTCGTTCAACGCGCTGCATTGGGTCCTGGACCAGCATCGCGCGCTCGGGGCCATCGCGGTGGCGATGCGCGACGGCGGTCGAGCGGTTCTCGTCCTCGTCTGCGACGGACCGCGACCCAGCCTGGAGGACGTGGCCATGACCGTCGCGTCCTCGCGGCGGTGGAGCTCGTCGTTCACGCGGTTTTCGGCACCGTTCATCCACCCGGATCCCGAGCAGTGGCAACGAGATGTGGAGTTAGTCGGGCTCCAGGTGTCGGACCTGCGGGTCGACGACCTCGAATGGGACTTCGGCTCGCGGGACGCGTTCGCGGCGTGGTGTGCGGTCGGGTTCGGGGGATGGACCGGCGACCTGTCGGTCCAGGACGGCCGGGAGTTCGTAGAAGACGTCGTCGACGCCTACGCCGCCGAGGCCGGGTCCGACCAGGTGCTCCGGTTCATGCAGCTGGTCGGGAAGCTCACCAAGCCGTGACGCACGGGTCGTGCTACCGGACCGACCCTCGACGCCGGGGGACTACTTCTTCTGCAGCGAGCCGCTGCCGATGATCGACTGTTTGACCTGCGGCGAGCCCGTGTAGGTGACGGTGCCACTGCCGATGATGTCGACGTCGAGGCTGTCGCTCACCGCGAGCTCCGCGTTGCCGGTTCCGGCGCTCTTGACCGTTGCCGCCTTGCTGGTCAGCCCGGAGCCCTTGTAGGCGCCGGACCCGGCCATCTGGATGTCTTGGGCGTCAGCCGTCCCCGTCGCCGTGATCGACCCCGTACCGGCCATGCGGATGCGCAGGGACCCCGTCTTGACCTTGGTCGCAGTCTGGCTTCCGTTACCGGCGACGTCCATGCCGGTCAGCTCCCGCACGGTCACCTTGTAGGTGATCGGTTGGGTGGTGTCGATCCGGGCGCCGTCCTTCACGCCCAGCCTGAGCTCGTTGTCGACGACGTCACTGGTGAGCAGCGGCAGGAGGTTCTCCTCCGCGCTGATGGTCAGGGACTCGGTCCCCGACTGCTCGATCTGCACGTCCCCGTTGCCGGCGAGCTGGATGGCGGAGAAGCCGCTCACCGAGCGGGTCTCGGTCCGCACGGCGCCGGAGCCCTGCGTGCTGGTGCCGGGCAGATTGACCGAACAGCCGCCGACGACGGCCAGGAGACCCAGCGCTACTGCCGTACGGCGTGCCGCACTCCGACCGGTTCCCACTGTCATGGCAACCAG
>DATLPT010000279.1:0-2617 GCA_035535635.1 Lapillicoccus sp.
CGAACACCTGGGCGATGCCGAGGAAGTCGGCCTGCTGGACGATGTAGAGCACGCCGAGGTTGACCATGACGAAGGCCACGCAGAGGGCGGCGTGGACCGCCTTGCGGGCGAACAGCAGACCCAGCGCAGCGATCACCATCAACGGACCGAGGATCCAGAAGATCACCGCTTCGCCGGTCGAGGTCATCTGCTGCCTCCGATGTTCGGGGCGCTAACGCCGAGCGTCTGGGTGGCGCCGAACTCCGCTTCCTTGACGTCTTCGGCGGAGGGTCCCCGGGTGCCGGTGTTGCCGAGGCCGACCGACCCCTCGGTCACGTCGCCCGCGGTGCCGGTGAGGTCCTCGGTCTGGCGGCGGTGGGAGCGGACCCACTCCTCCTGCTCGGGCGTCGACCGGGTGACCGTGCCCAGGTAGTAGTCGCGCTCCTCCATGCCGGCCACCATCGGATGGGGCGCCGGAAGCATGCCCTCCTGGACCGGGGCGAGCAGCTGGTCCTTGGTGAAGATGAGGTCGGCGCGGTTGTTGTCGGCCAGCTCGTAGAAGTTCGTCATGGTCAGGGCGCGGGTGGGGCAGGCCTCGATGCAGAGGCCGCAGAAGATGCACCGCAGGTAGTTGATCTGGTAGACGCGGCCGTACCGCTCGCCGGGCGAGAACCGGCCGGCGCCACCCTCGCTGTCGTCGTTCGCGGCGCCTTCGACCAAGATGGCGTCGGCCGGGCAGGCCCAGGCGCACAGCTCGCAGCCGATGCACTTCTCGAGGCCGTCGGGATGCCGGTTCAGCTGGTGCCGGCCGTGGAACCGCGCTTCGGTGGGGCGCTTCTCCTCGGGGTATTCCTCGGTGAGCACCTTGCGGAACATCGTCCCGAACGTGACGCCGAAGCCCGCGACCGGGGCGAAGAGGCTTTGCACGAAGCCCGGTTCCTCGTCCGCGCGACGGTCGGCGGCGGAGGGCTTCGCGGGTGCCCGCGGAGGCACTCGACGGGCCGGCGTCTGCGACCCACCCTCGGAGTGGGACGGGCCGCCCTCGGAACGCGGCTGCTCGCCCTGAGCCTCCGAGAAGTCGCGCCCGGTGGTGTCGTCAGTCACGGGCGTTCTCCTCGGTATGCGTATCGTCCCCGGCGCTCGCCGCGCCGGTCCGGGCGCCGACGGCGACCGGTCGTCGCGACGGCTCCTTGAGCGTCTGTCCGGGTAGCGGCGGAACAGGGTACCCGCCCGCGAAGGGGTCGACGAACCTCGGCGGCCCGACGGCCGCCTCCGCCTCTTCCTTGTCGGCGCGGCGCATGTCGTAGAGCCAGGACCCGCCGAGCGCGACGATCGCGATGACCGCGATGGCGACGAGGATGGGGACCGGGAAGTTGCGTCCGGCGATGGTCACGGCGTTGTCGCCGAACCAGCCGTTCTGCGCTCCGCGGATGAACGCCACCAGGACGACCCAGAGCAGCGTGACGGGGATCAGGAACTTCCAGCCGAATCGCATGAACTGGTCGTAGCGCGTGCGCGGCAGTGATCCGCGGAGCCACACGAACACGAACATGAAGGCCCACATCTTGACGGTGAACCACAGCACGCCCCACCAGCCGCCGCTGAACATGTTGTCGTTGATGAGCGAGATGAGCGGCGGGGCCTGCCAGCCGCCGAGGAACATCGTTGTCGCGAGCGCCGAGACCGTGAACATGTTGATGTACTCGGCGAGGAAGAACATCGCGAAGCGCATCGAGCCGTACTCCGTGTGGAAACCGCCGGTCAGCTCTCCCTCGCCCTCGGCCAGGTCGAACGGCAGCCGGTTCGTCTCGCCGACCATGGTCACGACGTAGACGGCGAACGAGAACAACCCGGGCGCGATGTACCAGAGTGAGGACTGGCCGGAGACGATCTGGGACGTCGACATCGAGCCGCTGTAGATGAAGACGGCGACGAGGGCCAGGCCCATGGCGATCTCGTAGGAGATCACCTGGGCGGTCGAGCGCAGACCGCCGAGCAACGGGTAGGTCGAGCCCGACGACCAACCCGCGAGGATGATGCCGTAAACGCCGACGGAGGCCACCGCGAGGACCAGCAGCACGGCGACCGGAAAGTCCGTCAGCTGGAGGGGGGTCATGTGCCCGAACATCGAGGCCTTGTCGCCCAACGGAATGATCGCGAACGAGACGAACGCCATCGTGGCGGCGATGAGCGGTGCCAGGGTGAAGATCACCTTGTCGGCCGCCGCCGGGGTGACGTCTTCCTTGAGCATCGACTTCATGCCGTCGGCCAGGGTCTGGAGTAGACCGAACGGGCCGGTGCGGTTCGGGCCCGGACGCTGCTGCATCCGGCCGATCACGCGTCGCTCGAACCAGATGACGAGCAGCGTGCTGATCAGCAGGTAGACGAAGATGAGCACCGCCTTGATGAGCGAGAGCCACCAGGGCGTGTCGGAGAAGTCGGCCTTGGGGTTGTCCACCGCCGGGACGGCCAGCTCGGGCAGGACGGTCAACAGGGTCGTCATTGCGGCAGTCCTTCGTCGAATCCGCCACCGGGTGGAACGGTGCGCGCGATGGAAGCCCGGTTCTCGACCGACGTGGCCGCCGAGGAGGAGACGGTCACACCCGGTGTCTCAGCGCTCGGCCCGGCGCTCGGGGTC
>DATLPT010000280.1:0-15671 GCA_035535635.1 Lapillicoccus sp.
GTCGTTGTCTCCGCGTCGGCCACGGCTCAGCCTCCTCCGGCGTTGGTCGCGATCAGCAGCGGGATCGCGGCGACGGCGACGATCGCGATGACGCCCATGTAGAGCCAGCCGAAGAAGCTCGCGACGCGGCCGTTGACGTGCTCGCCCATGAAGGTCGGGTCGCGGGCGACGAGCAGCACGGGAAAGTAGGTGAGCGGCAGGACGACGACGCTGAAGACGACCGAGTACTCGGTCAGCATGATCGGGTCGACGGGGGTGAGCAGCAGGGCGATGGCGCCGACCGTCGCCAGCAGCAGCACCGTGTGGAAGCGGGCGGCCCGGAGAGGCTCGACGAACTTGCCCCACTGCCAGCCGAAGTACTGGGCAACGCTGTATCCGATAGAGAGACTGGTCTCGCACGCGGCCCCGAACGTCGCGGCGAAGAAGCCGACGAGCAGAAACGCCAGGCCGATCTTCCCGGTCGCTTGGACGACCGGCAACGCGATCTGCCCCAGTGAGTCGACCTCGACCTTCGCTGGCATGAGGACGATCGTGGCCGCGGCGGCGATGGCCAGCGAGAGCAGACCACCCAGCGGGAACCCGACGAAGACGTTGGCGCGCATCGTCGCCAGGTTCTTGGCCGACCAGCGCTCCTCCACGCCCCCGGAGGAGAAGAAGAACACCTCGTACGGGGTCATGGCGGCACCGAAGAGCGCGATGGCGTACTACCAGTAGACCGGGAGGCTTTCTTCCTCAGGGACGCTCGGTCGGAGCGCGTCGGACCAGAGGGCCGACCAGTCGGGGCTGAGCTTCCACACCGCCACAGCAAAGACGATGAGGGCCAGCCCCGCCAACCCGAAGGCGTTCTCGACCGTCGCGAACTTGACCCGCCACAGCACCAACCACACGGCCGCCCCGACAACCGGGATCCACAGGTACCGGTTCACGCTCGTGGCCAGCTGCAGGGCCAGCGCCACGCCACCGATCTCGGCGGCGAAGGTGAGGAAGGTGACCAGCATCGACGCGACGAGGTTGGCCACGCCGACGCGGGGGCCCAACCGTTCGCGAATGAGGTCGAACGTGGCGCGGCCGCTGACCGCCGCGACGCGGCCGCTCATCTCGGCGAAGACGCAGATGCCGACGACGCCCACGACGACCACCCAGGCCAGGGACATGCCGAACCGGGCCCCGACCAGGCCGTTGGTCACCAGGTCGCCGATGTCGACGAACCCGCCGATGGCGGTGAGCACCCCGAGCATGAGGGCGAAGACGTTCTTCACCCGAGGCTCTCCCGCAGTGACTTGAGCGCGCTCTGTGCCTTCTGGAGGTCCGTGCCCGCTGCGGCCAGGGCCGTCGTGTCGTCCCGGCGGATGGCCACACGCGCGTCCGACAGTGCGTCACCGGCGGTTCCCACCGCGTCGAGCACCGCGTCCCGCAGGGCGTCGTCCGAGGGGTTTGGAGGGTCGACCCCGCCGAAGCTGCTCTCGATCGGGGCGATCGACCCCTCGCTCTCGGTCACGAGGACGTCGGTGAACATCCGGGGGGCGTCACCGGACAGGCGGGCCTGCACGGCCAGCTGGGCGCTCGCGGTCGCGCTGATGGTCGAGTCCAGGGCCGCCTTGCCGTTCTCGACGTATGCGCCGGAGTCGACGGCCGTCGTCACGCAACCGGTCAGTGGGAGGACCGCGAGCAGGACCGCTGGGAGCGCGTGGCGAGACCTCACGACCGCCGCCTCAGGACGACGTACACCAAAACGGCCAGGAGGACCAGAAAGACGGTCCAGGCGATGCCGAGAGCCCACCCCTCGTCCACGTCGCTCACTGTGGCACCGCGCCGGTGAAACGGCATGTCGAACACGCGCCGGCCCAGGGGATTCACATCTCCGGGCGAGGAAGCTCCGCCCTCAGGTGCCGAGCGGCTCGGGGTTCGGTCAGTCGTCCTGCTTGAGGCTGGGATAACGCTTCTCGACGGCGGCGCGCACCTTCTTCTGCTCCTCGGCCGTGCCGTGCTGGGCGACCCTTGCCAGGGCGTTCCGGGCGTGCTCGATGTCGGGGATCGGGTACTTGCGCTGGTCCGGCAGCGCGAAGGACTGGTCCTTCAGCTTGTTCCGGTTGTCGGCGTCACTGAGATCCTTGCTCACTGGGCCAGTCTTCGACGGTTTGCCACCGTGCGCAATCCCGCGGGGCGACAGCGGGACTAGCCCTCGAGGTACGGGTCGGTGATCTCGCGCAGCAGCTCCAGGGCCTCGCGGAGCTGGCGCATGCGGCGGGCTCCGAGGTGCCGCGTCCACTCCTGCTCGATGACTCGTTCTTCGGCGCGGGCAACCGGGATGACCTTCCTGCCCCGACTCGTCAGCCGCACCAGCCGGGCGCGCCCGTCGGCCGGATCGGGCACGCGCTCGACGTAGCCGGAGCGTTCGAGGTGGTCGACGAGAGCCGTGGCGGTCTGCTTGGCGACCTGGGCTCGCTCGGCGAGCACACTGAGCCGAGTCCCATCCGGGTCGATCCCGGCCGCCAGCCGGCCTTGGGCGACGGTGACGTCGGTGAACCCGGCGTGCCGGACCGCCTCGTAGATCCGACCCTCGGCCGACCGCTGCGCGATGAACATCAGCAGGCTGGTGGGCAGCTCTCGGGTCATGCAACCCCCTTGAATTCGTCCTACAGTCGAACTATATTAGTCAGGAAGTAGTACTAATCCACTCTAGCAGCAGGAGGGTCAGGTGAGCGGAGACCGGGTCGCCGTCGACTTCTGGTTCGATCCGGTGTGCCCGTACTCCTGGATCGGATCCAGGTGGATGCTCGAGGTGGAGCAGCGCCGTCCGGTCGACGTGCACTGGCACGTCATGAGCCTGTACCTGCTCAACCAGCACCGCGTCGACGACCCCACGTACGTCGACTATCTCCACCAGGTGTCCGGTGCGGCGCGGGTCGCGACGGCCGTCGCATACCGGTTCGGCGACCAGGCCCTCCGCAACCTCTACGCCGGCTTCGGTGACGTCATCTTCGACCACTGGCGGTATGCCAGCCCGGACGAGTGCCGGGAGGCCATGCGCACGGCCCTCGCCCAGGCCGCCTTGCCAGCCGACCTCGCTGCGGCGTTCGACACGACGGAGTACGACGGTGAACTGCGGCGCAGTCACCTCACGGTGATGGCGGCGGTTGGCGACGAAGGCGGGACGCCGTCGACGTCCCTGAACGGCGTCGCCTTCTCCGGCCCGATCCTCAACTCCATCCCCCGAGGCGACGATGCAGCGCGCATCTTCGACGGCTGCCTGCTGCTCGCCGGCTTCCAGGACTTCTTCGAGATCAAACGGACCAGGACCGCCGAGCCGGTCTTCGCGTGAAAGGAACGACGATGCTGACCGACGACCATATCTGGAGCGCGATCGACGGCCAACGAGGTCGGGTGGCCGATCTGCTGGAGTCGCTCACCGACGAGCAGTGGCAGCACCCGTCGCTCTGCGAGGGCTGGACGGTCCGCGACGTCGGCGCCCACCTCACGCTCCAACAGATGACGCTCGCCCGGGCGGTGCGCCTGGTCCTCCGGAATCCGAGCCATGCCCTGGACGTCAACCGGATCATCCACGAGTCGAGCCGGAGGCAGGCCGCGGCCCTGTCCACGGAGGCCATCGTCGCGGCGATCCGTGCCACCGTCGGACAGCGACGCCACAACGTCGGCGTGACCCTCCGGGAGACCCTGATCGACAACCTCGTCCACGGCCTCGACATCGCGATTCCCCTCAAGCTCGACCTCGAGATCCCTGCCGATGCGGCGGCGGAGGCGGCGGCGCGGGTCCGCTCTTACCACGGCACGGGCAAGAACCGGGTCTTCCGCGAGATTCCCCTCCGCGAGTTCCGGCTGGTCGCGACCGACCACGCCTGGTGCGCGGGTGACGGTCCCGAGATCCGTGGCCCGATCAGAGCGCTGCTCCTCCTGCTCACGGGCCGACCGGCCGGGCTCGCCGACGTGACCGGTCCGGGCGCCGATGTCCTGCGCCGTCAGCTCGTGGCCGCCTGACCCACTTCCCGCAGCAGGCCGGCGATCCCTTCTCGCATCAGGGTACGGACGACGAGCGCACGGTCACGTCGCTCGGCCGCGGACCGCACGACCTCGTCGCCCGACCGGCGCCGCGCGATCTCGTCGACCAGCCGGGAAGGGACGCCAAGGCTTGCGAGACGACCGATCGCCTCGGACTTGGTGACCAGACGACCCTCCCGGATGGTGGCATCCGCGCGGGCCAGGGTGGTGAGACCGACGTCGACGTAGACGTCCTCGAGCCAGATCGACCGTTTGCGCAGCGCGGTCGTCCAGTAGCCCGCCAGCTCGGCCCTCGCCGCGTCGCGCAGCGCGCTCTCCGACAGCGGCGCCAGCCACGCCGACGGTGGAGGACCCACGACGACGACCGGTTCGGCCAACAGCTCGGCCCGGGCGATGCCGCCGAGCGGCCGGCGGAACAGCTCGCCGAAGGCCCAGGTCCAATGGCGGTAGGAGAGATCCTCGACCGCAGGACGAGCTACGTAGACGCAGTGAAGACCGTCCGCGCCCTCGACGGTCCGGATCAGCCGCTCGTGCGTCTCGACCAGAACCCGGCGAAGCGCCGGTCGCGGCGCACGATCGACGAGCGCGACGGCGTCGATGTCGCTGACGCCCGGGCGGTAGTCACCGGAGGCGACCGACCCGGCGACGTAGAGTCCGGCAACGAAACCGTGGACGGCATCGGCGAAGTGGGTCACGACCGGTGCCCGCGACAGTCGAGGGTCCACGCCGCAGGTTAGCTCCCTCCTGCGGCGGCGAGCATTCGCCGGCCCAGCTCCCGCGCGGTGTGCTGGACCTCCGGACCTCGGACGACGCGGAACGGCGCGGGGATGACGGCGAGCTGCTCCGCATACCAGTAGGGGTTGCTCGTCGACCCCGTCAGTCGCGTGGTTGCCGGACCCAGTGGATCGAGCCGGCCGAGCGCCGGCGAGAGGTAGCGCCGGGCGTTCTCGACCGGCGCGTCGATGACGACCTCGACGTCGTACTCCCACCCGACCGCGAGGTGGGTCTCGAGCATGGCGACCGGGTCGAGGTCGACCGGTCGTTCGAACGGTTGGTCCAGCGGCTCGACGTCGCGCATCCGGTCGAGCCGGTATGCGCGTACGGTGCCTTCGTTCGCTCCGCGGCCGCCGGTCCGGCTCCGGACTCGGCACAAGAGGTACCACCGACCATGGCGCACGACCACGGCCCACGGGTCGACCTCGGTGAGCCACTCCTTGCCGGCCTCTGATCGGTAGCGCATCCGCACCCGGCGATCCTGCGAACAGGCTTGCACGAGAACGATGGTCGTGGCCGGATCCGGTCGTGCCGCGCCGCGGTCCGGTGCCGGCGCCGTCGTCTGGCGGATCGCCTGCACCTGGTCGGCAACACCGGCCGGTAGGGCCCGCACCACCTTGCCCAGAGCCGCGCCGACCGGTTCGGACTCGTCCCCGGCGTCGTGATGTCCGTCGAGGACGGCCATGACGAGACCGAGTGCCTCGGTGGCGCTGAACATCACCGGTGGCACCCGGACGCCGCTGCCGAGCCGGTAGCCGCCGTACGGTCCGCGGGCCGAGTGGACGGGCATACCGGCTTCGCGCAGGATGGCGACGTAGCGCCGGGCGGCCCGCGTCGAGCAGCCGAGTCCCCGGGCCAAGCGGTCCGCGGTGATGCCGGGCTGGTCCTGCAGGAGCTGTAGGCATAGCAGGGCGCGGGCGGTGGGGTTGGACTCGTCCACGAGGACAGGGTCGCATGCATTGCGGAAACGATCCGTCCGGAATCGCCTCTAGGGTGCTGCCATGACCGACACGAGAGACATCGAGCGACCCGTCGTCGACCCGCCGTGGGAGCCCCCGATCGCGGGCACCGAGGTCGAGCACCTGTCGGGCGCCCTCGACCGGCTGCGAACGACGTTCCGCTGGAAGGCCGGTGGCCTCGACGCCGACGGCCTCCAAGCTCAGGTGGGCGCGTCGTCGTTGACGTTGGGCGCGCTCCTCAAACACCTCGCCTTCGTCGAGGACTACTACTTCAGCACCAAGCTCCGCGGCGAGTCGCCCGGGCCGCCGTGGGAGACGGTCGACTGGGACGCCCACCCGGACTGGCCGTTCGAGAGTGCCAGCGACGATACGCCGGACGAGCTGTATGCGTTGTGGGACGACGCGGTCGAACGATCCCGCGCCCGGTTCGCGGCGGCCGTCGACGAAGGCGGTCTCGCCCAGCTCGTCGAGGACACGTGGCCCGACGGTTCGCGAGCGAGTATGCGCCGCATTGTCTTCGACATGGTCGAGGAGTACGGGCGCCACACCGGGCACGCCGACCTCATCCGTGAGTCGATCGACGGGCTGGTCGGGGAAGACCCTCCCGCCGACTGGCGCCCCTGATCACGAAAACACCCAACCCCGAGGAGCATCCGTATGGCGAACGTCCTTCTGTTCCACCACATCCAGGGCCGAACGCCCGGCGTCCTGGCCTTCGCCGACCAGCTGCAGTCTGCCGGTCACACCGTGCACGTGCCCGACCTGTTCGACGGGCGGACCTTCGAAAGCGTCGACGACGGAGCGGCGTTCACCCGGTCGGGTGACGCACCGGACTTCGACGCCCTGGCCAACGCCGAAGCGGCGAAGCTGCCGCAGGACCTGGTCTACCTGGGATTCTCGTGGGGGGTCATGCCGGCCCAGCGGCTGGCCCAGACTCGGACCGGGGCGAGGGGCGCCGTGCTCTGCGAGTCGTGCGTCCCGGTGACCGGGGAGTGGGCGTTCGGCCCGTGGCCCGACGGCGTACCGGTCCAGATCCACGGCATGGACGCGGACCCGTTCTTCGCCGGCGAGGGCGACATCGACGCCGCGCGCGAGCTCGTGTCGCTGGTCCCTGACGCGGAGCTGTTCGTCTATCCCGGCAACGTGCACCTCTTCGCCGATTCCTCGCTGCCGCAGTACGACGAAGAGGCGGCGAGCCTGTTGACCAAGCGGGTGCTGGAGTTCCTCGGCCGAGGATGACCCGTCGCGGTCAGTGACGCGACGCGACCTAGGGGTCGGTCGCCGACGGCGCCGGGCACGGCGCGCCCTCGCAGCACGGCCGGATCCAGCCGCAGCCCGGGCATCGTTCGTGGGACGTCTCCCACCGCATCATCGCCCCGCAGTTCGGGCACGGCTCGGTCAGCTCCGCCACAGCACTGAGACTACGAGTCCTCGCCGTCGTGACGACGCGTACCGTGTCGGCGCGTCGGCTAGCGTGACCAGCCGGAGGGAGCGATGACCAGAGTCGGGCTCGTGGGTGCCGGGCCATGGGCCGCGATGTTCCACGCGCCGATGCTGGCGACAGCGGCGCGGCTGGAGCTCACCACGGTGTGGGCCCGGCGGCGCGAGGCGGCCCACGAGCTCGCCGCGCGGTTCTGGGCCGAGCCGGTCGGCTCGTTCGAGGACCTCCTGGACCGCTGTGACGCCGTCGCCTTCGCGGTGCCGCCGAACGTCCAAGCCGTCCTGGCGGTCCAGGCGGCGCACGCGGGCCGGCACCTTCTCCTCGAGAAACCCCTCGCCACGGCACTCGACGACTCCGAACGCCTGGCCGCCGCCGTGGACCAGGCCGGTGTCGTCACTCAGCTGATCATGACCCTTCGCTACCAGCCGGAGGTCAGAGCCGCGCTCGAGTCGGTCGAGCCCGGCGACGTGCAGTACGTGCGCGGCGCCTACCTCGGCAGCGGCGCCCTTCCGGGCTCGCCCTTCGCCACGTCCTGGCGACGGGAGGATCCGCACGCCGCCCTCCTCGACGTCGGACCGCATGCCGTCGACCTAGCCGAGGCGGTGGCCGGTCCGGTCGTCGAGCTGCGGGCCGCGACGCGTGACGGTGTGACCACGGTGTCCACCGTCCATGAGTTCGGCGCGCTCGGCCAGTTGGTCCTCTCGATCACCGTCCCGGACGGCCCAGGCGGTGTCGAGCTCGACTGGGTGACCGAGTCCGGCTACGCATCGCTGCCGAGCGGAACGGCCGACGACGTGGCCGTCGGGCGGACCATCACCGACGAGTTCGCCGCCGCGATCGAGAGCGGCGTACCGCACGCCTTGGACGTGCACCACGGCCTACGACTTCAGCGGGTGCTCGACGCCGTGGCTCGCTCCGCCGCGACCGGCCGAGCCGATCCCATTCCTGTCACCTGAGTTGCCGTGGCGCCGCCGGGCCGGTCTAGTGAGTCCTGATCACCGGCGCCGCCCGGCACGACCAACGAGGAGGACGGGATGCCAAACTTCAACGTCGGATACTTCGTCGGCAGCCTGTCGTCGACGTCGATCAATCGGGTGTTGAGCCGCGCCCTCATCCGGTTGGCACCGGACGACCTCACGTTCACCGAGCTGCCCATCGGCAACCTGCCGCTTTACAGCCCTGACTTCGACAGCGACTACCCACCCGAGGCCGTGGCGTTGAAGGAGGCCATCGCGCGCTCCGACGCCGTCCTCTTCGTCACTCCGGAGTACAACCGCTCGATCCCGGGGGCGTTGAAGAACGCCATCGACTGGGCCTCCCGCCCATGGGGTCAGAACTCCTTCGACCACGTGCCCGCTGCGGTGATCGGCGCGTCGATCGGTCAGATCGGGACCGCCCTCGCGCAACAGAGCCTGCGCGGGGTGTTGAGCTTCTGCAACGCCCGACAGATGACGTCACCCGAGGCATACATCCGGTTCGACCCTGAGGTGTTCACCGACGACGGCGAGGTCACGGACGAGTCGACGGCCGAGTTCCTCCGCGCCTTCATGCAGGACTTCCGTACGCACATGGAGCGTGTCCTCACGGTGATCCCACGGGGATGAGCAGCACGGAGACGAATCCGGTGCGAGCAGGATCAATAGCCACGAGGGAGCGCAAGGCCGGTTTGACATCTCGACGACATCCCCGGGCTGCAACGGGGGAGGGTCGAGGCGATCTCGCCGTCCCCACAACTCACTGCTCGACGAGCTCACCTAGTACGCGTCAACTCGCGCGGGCGTCGCGTGTCTCCGAGCGCGTGTCTGTCCCCCCGAGCGAACTCGATGCGGGCTGGGCGGACCCGGACCGCCGGATCGAGGCCCGAGGCGGGAGAATCCCCGGGTGGGACCCGCATACCCCGCGGCTCGACGAGCTGCTTGCTGCGTTGCCGGGACGCGTGCTGACCGATCCCGGCGAGGTCGCCGCATACTCGACCGACTCGTCCCGCGCGAGCCTCGACGGCGTCCCGGGCGCAGTCGTCACGGCGAGGTCCACCGAGGACGTCGCAACGGCGCTGCGCTGGGCGAACCGGCACGGCATCAAGGTGTCGGTCCGGGGTAGCGGTACCGGGCTGACCGGCGGCGCCGTCGCCTATCCCGACGGCCTGGTCGTGTCGCTCGCCGCGATGGACGCCATCCTCGGGATCGACCCGGCGAACCGGCTGGCCGACGTCCAGGCCGGCGTCGTCACGGCGGACGTCGACCGAGCCGCCGCCGCATACGGGCTCATGTATGCACCGGATCCCGCCAGCTACCGGGAGTCGACGATCGGCGGCAACATCGCGACGAACGCCGGGGGGCTGCGGTGCGTCAAGTACGGGGTGACCGCCGACAGCATCGCCGGCCTGCAGGTGGTCCTGGCCAACGGCGATGTCATCACCACCGGTGGACGGACCCGCAAGGACGTCGTCGGCTACGACCTGACCCGGCTGTTCGTCGGGTCCGAGGGCACGCTGGGCGTCGTCACCGCCGCGACGGTCCGGCTCGTGCCCCGCCCGAGCGGCGAGACGGTGACCTTCCGCGCGGTGTTCCCGACGCTGGTCGCGGCGGGGACGGCGGTCACGGCGATCATGGGCTCGGGTGTGGTCCCCGAGGTGCTCGAGCTCATGGACCGGCCGAGCGTCGACGCGGTCGAGAGACACTTTCCGACCGGGCTCCGACTCGACGGCGCTGCGGCCGTCCTCGTCGGACAGCTCATCGGCCGGCGCGCTCGGGACGAGTCTCGGGCGTTCGCCCGGCTATGCACCCAAGCCGGGGCGGTCAGCGTCGAAGAGGCGGACGGCGATCGCCTCCTCGAGGCCCGCCGCGCCACCGGACCAGCACTCTCCGTGGAGGGCCTGCGGGTCTCCTCGGACGTCGCCGTGCCGATCGCCCGACTGGCCGAGATGTTCGCCGCCATCGAGCGGATCAGTCGTGAGGAGGGTGTGCTCATTCCCACGTTCGCGCACGCCGGGGATGGCAACCTGCACCCCTCCGTGCTGGTCGACCCGGCCGATCCCGCGACCGGGGACAACGGCGAGCGCGTCCTCGACCGGGTGAGCGACGCGGCGCTCGCCCTGGGCGGGACGCTCTCCGGAGAACATGGCATCGGCTCGCTGAAGCGGCACGCGCTGCCCAAACAGCTCGACGCGGCCACCTTGGCGGCCCATCGGCTGGTCAAGGACGCCCTTGACCCGCGCCACATCCTGTCGCCCGGACGAGGGATCTAGCGGACGCGCCCGACGAGGCCGCCGTTGCCGGATGATCTCCCCGAGACGTACGACGCGCTCGTCGCTCAGGTGAGGTCGAACCGGTCGAGGTGCATCACCTTGACCCAGGCCGCGACGAAGTCCTGGACGAACTTCTCCTGAGCGTCGGCGCTGGCGTAGACCTCGGCGATGCCGCGCAGCTGGGCGTTGGACCCGAAGACGAGGTCGACGGCGGTGGCGGTCCACCGGGGCTCGCCGGTGCTCCGGTCGCGACCCTCGTAGATGTTCTCCGCCGACTCGGACGGCTTCCACTCCGTGGCCATGTCGAGCAGGTTGACGAAGACGTCGTTGGTCAGCGTGCCCGGGCGGTCGGTGAGGACTCCGTGCGAGGTGCCGCCCGAGTTGGCGCCAAGGGCCCGCAGCCCGCCGACGAGGACCGTCATCTCGGGAGCGGTCAGCGTGAGGAGGTTGGCCCGGTCGAGCAGCAACGTCTCGGGCGGGAGCTTCTCTCCGGCCCGCAGGTAGTTGCGGAACCCGTCGGCCTTCGGCTCGAGGACCGCGAACGACTCGACATCAGTCTGGTCCTGCGCGGCATCGGTCCGGCCGGGCGCGAAGGGAACCGTCACCTCGAGGCCGGCGGCCTTGGCCGCCTGCTCGACCGCCGCGCTCCCGGCCAGGACGACCAGGTCGGCGAGGGAGATCCGCTTGCCGCCGGACTGCGCGCCGTCGAAGTCACGCTTGACCTGTTCCAGGACCGGCAGCACGGCATCCAGGGTCTCCGGGTCGTTGGCCGCCCAGCCCCGCTGCGGCTCCAGTCGGATGCGGGCGCCGTTGGCCCCACCCCGGTTGTCGGTGCCCCGGAAGCTGGCCGCCGCCGCCCAGGCCGTCGAGACCAGCTGCGGAACGGTCAGCCCGGCGTCGAGGACCTTCGCCTTGAGCGCGGCGACATCGTCGTCGTCGACGAGCTCGTGGTCGATCGCGGGGACGGGATCCTGCCAGAGCTGCGGCTCGGCCACCCACGGACCCAGGTACCGCGTCACCGGTCCCATGTCGCGGTGCAGCAGCTTGTACCAGGCCTTGGCGAAGGCCAGCGCCAGCTCGTCCGGGTGCTCCAGGAAGTGGCGGGAGATCTGCTCGTATGCGGGGTCGGTCCGCAGCGCGAGGTCGCTGGTCAGCATCATCGGCGCATGCCGGACCGACGGGTCGTGGGCGTCCGGCACGGCATCGGCCGAAGCCCCGTCCTTGGGTCGCCACTGTTTGGCGCCGGCGGGGCTCTCGGTCAGCTCCCACTCGTGACCGAAGAGCGTCTCGAAGTAGCTGTTGTCCCACGTGGTCGGCGTCGGCGTCCAGGCGCCCTCGAGACCGCTGGTGATCGTGTCCTTGCCCTGGCCGGTGCCGTTGCTGTTGAGCCAGCCGAGGCCCTGGTGCTCGACCGGGCAGGCCTCCGGCTCCGGGCCCAGGAGGCTGGGGTCGCCGTTGCCGTGGCACTTGCCGAACGTGTGGCCGCCGGCGATGAGCGCGACCGTCTCCTCGTCGTTCATCGCCATCCGCCGGAACGTCTCCCGAATGTCACGGGCCGACGCCATCGGGTCCGGATTGCCGTTGGGGCCTTCGGGATTCACGTAGATGAGGCCCATCTGGACGGCGCCGAGCGGGCCGGACAGCTCGCGGTCGCCGCTGTACCGCTCGTCGCCGAGCCAGGTGTCCTCCGGACCCCAGAAGATCTCCTCCGGCTCCCAGGTGTCCGTACGCCCGAAGCCGAAGCCGAAGGTCTTGAACCCCATCGACTCGAGGGCGACGTTGCCGGTGAAGACGAGCAGATCGGCCCACGAGATCGCCCGGCCGTACTTCTGCTTGACTGGCCAGAGGAGGCGGCGGGCCTTGTCGAGGCTCACGTTGTCGGGCCAGCTGTTGAGCGGCGCGAACCGCTGGGCGCCATCGCCGGCGCCCCCGCGGCCGTCCTCGATGCGGTAGGTGCCTGCGGAGTGCCAGCTCATCCGGATGAACAGCGGTCCGTAGTGGCCGTAGTCCGCCGGCCACCAGTCCTGCGACGTCGTCATCACCTCGATCACGTCACGCCGGAGCGCCTGGACGTCGAGGTTCGCGAACTCCGCGGCGTAGTCGAAGGACTCGCCCATCGGGTTGGACCGTGGCGAGTGCTGGCTGAGGACCTGGAGGTTCAGCTGGTTGGGCCACCAGTCGCGGTTCGTGCTCGGCCGGTGGGCCTTGGCCGTGGGGGAGGGGACGACGGGGTTTTCGCTCTCGCTGCCGCGTTCGGTCACGGGGACATCTCCTGTCGGGTGGGTTGGTCGAGTCGGGTGGTTGGTCGGGCTCGGTCAGGTGGTCACGGGAGCGGCGGCGCACTCGGGACACACACCCCAGTACGTCACCTCGGCCTGGTCGACGAGGTAGCCCCGGTCGTCCGAGGCGGTCAGGCACGGGGCGGCACCGAGGGCACAGTCGACGTCGGCGATGGTGCCGCAGGACCGGCATACGAGGTGGTGGTGGTTGTCCCCGACCCGCGACTCGTAACGAGCCACCGAGCCGGAGGGCTGGATCCGACGGACCAGGCCGGCCGCGGTGAGCGCGCGCAGGACGTCGTAGACCGCCTGGTGGGAAACCGCCGGAAGGCTGCCTCGCACAGACGAGAGGATCGAGTCGGTGTCCGCGTGCGGGTGCGCTTCGACGGCGGCCAGCACCGCGAGCCGGGGAGCGGTGACGCGAAGCAACGCCCCTCGAAGTCTCCGCTCGAGCTCCGAGGTCGCCGGCACCCGGCTCACTATTCCCGGTTTTCTGGAACGCATCAAGACTGAGGGGGTCCGTCCAGGATCCGGACGCCCGGCGGCGGCGCTGATCGGGTTGAGCCACGATGGATAAGTCCTGCTTATAGGATGGGAAATACCGGGTTATGTGACCCGTTCTCACCTCTCCTTTGGAGCATCATGTCCATCCCTCGCCGTCGTCCCACCCTCGTCGCCGCGCTCGGCGCGGCCCTAGCCCTGGGTACGACCACCGCCTGCAGTGGCGGGTCCAGTGACGTGGTCGGTGCCGCCGCCGGTTCGACGCAGGCACCGGCTGGCGACGGCGCGGGCGGCACGGTCAACCTCTACGCGTACGCCGTGCCCAAGCCGGGGTTCGACAAGGTCATCCCGGCCTTCACCGCCACCCCGGCGGGCAAGGGCGTCACTTTCCAGCAGTCCTACGGCGCCTCCGGCGACCAGTCGCGCAAGGTCGCTGCGGGAGCGACCGCCGACTTCGTCAACTTCTCGGTCGAGCCCGACGTCACCCGGCTGGTCGACGCGGGACTGGTCGACCCCGCCTGGAACTCCGGTCCCCACAAGGGGATCCCGTTCGGTTCCGTGGTGACTATCGTCGTCCGCAAGGGAAACCCCAAAGGCATCCAGGACTGGGACGACCTGCTCAAGCCGGCCGTCAACGTCGTCACCCCCAACCCGTTCAGCTCGGGCTCGGCGAAATGGAACCTCCTGGCCCCGTACGCCGCGAAGAGCGACGGCGGCAAGAACGCCCAGGCGGGTCTCGACTACGTCGCGTCGCTGGTCAAGGACCACGTGACCACCCAGCCGAAGTCCGGACGCGAGGCGAGCGACACCTTTCTCCAGGGCACCGGTGACGCACTGATCAGCTACGAGAACGAGGCCGTTTTCCTCGAGCGCGACGGCGACCCGGTCGAGCACGTCACCCCGCCGACGACGTTCAAGATCGAGAACCCCGCCGCGGTCCTCAAGAACAGCACCAACCTGGCCACGGCTCAGGCGTTCAACGACTTCCTCTACACGACGCAGGCCCAGAGCCTGTTGGCGCAGGCCGGTTTCCGACCCGTCGACGAGGCAGTCGTGACGGAGTATGCGTCCAGCTTCCCGGTCCCCAGCAAGCTCTGGTCGATCGACGACCTCGGCGGCTGGAAGACCGTCGACAAGGCGCTGTTCGCCAAGGACACCGGCACCATCGCGGTGATCTACGACTCGGCCACGAAGTGACGTCATGGCGCTGACCGCCACCCGCTCCCGGGCCGGGAACCCTGGCCCAGGAGCGCCGGCGCCGTCTGTCGAACGGACGGCCCGAGCGCGCCGGGTTACCGGCACCATCGGCCCGCTGGGCATCGGGGTGTCGGTGCTCTGGGTGAGCGTGATCGTGCTGCTGCCGCTAGCGGCGATGACGTTCACCGCGTTGTCGGGCGGCCTCGGAGACCTGTGGGAGGCGGTCACCGCGCCGGCGGCCCTGGCCGCCCTTCGGGTCACCCTCGGCACGTCCGCCGTCGTCGCCCTGGTCAACGTGGTCATGGGCACGCTGGTCGCGTGGGTCCTGGTTCGCGACGACTTCCGCGGCAAGGGCCTGGTCAACGCCCTCATCGACCTGCCCTTTGCGCTGCCCACCATCGTGGCCAGCATCGTGCTGTTGTCGCTCTACGGGCCCTACAGCCCGATCGGGGTCCAGCTCAACGCGACGACACCGGGGCTGACCGTCGCGCTGGCATTCGTCACGCTGCCGTTCGTCGTCCGGGCGGTCCAGCCGGTCCTTCTCGAGGCCGACCGCGAGGTGGAGGAGGCGGCGGCCTCGCTGGGCGGGAGCAACCTCACCGTGTTCCGGCGCATCGTCCTGCCGACGCTGTTACCGGCCATCCTCAGCGGTGGCGGTCTGGCCTTCGCCCGGGCAATCGGCGAGTACGGCTCGGTCGTTCTCATCGGCGGCAACATCCCGGGCCGGACGCAGGTGGCCTCGCAGTACATCCAGCAACAGATCGAGATCGACCGCCCGGTCAACGCGGCCGCCGTCTCGGTGGCGCTGCTGCTCGTGGCCTTCGTCGTGCTCTTCCTCCTGCGCCTCCTGGCCGGGGTGCAGCGGCGGCGCGAGGACAAGGCGCCGTGAGGCTGGGTACCGGCGCCCGGCTGACCGCGCGGACGGTGGCCCTCGCCTACCTCACCGTGCTCGTCGTCCTGCCGGTGGTCGTCATCCTCTGGCGCAGCCTCGCAGAGGGCATCGGGGGCTTCGTCGCCTCGGTCACGACGCCGGCCGCCATCTCCGCGTTCAACCTGTCCGTGCTGATCGTCGCGATCGTCGTCCCGCTCAATGTCGTCTTCGGTGTGACGGTCGCCCTGGCGCTGGTGCGCGGCCGGTTCCTCGGGCGTGGCGCGCTGCAGGCGGTGGTCGATCTACCGTTCGCGGTCTCGCCCATCGTCGTCGGCGTGGCCCTGATCCTGCTGTGGGGCGTCGGCGGTTGGTTCGGCGGGGTCGA
>DATLPT010000281.1:0-12292 GCA_035535635.1 Lapillicoccus sp.
ATCCACCCGGACCCCACAAGGACCCGTCCGGAGCAGGGCGCCATCGAGCAGGCCACGGAACAGACCACCGAGCAGACCACCCACAACGCAGAGCCGACGGCCGAGCAGACCCGGTCGCACGAGTGGCTCGGCCAGAACGAGTACCGCAGCCCGAGCTCGACCCCAACCACCGGTATCCCCACCCAGACGACCTCGCAGCCGGAGTGGTACGGCACCGCAGCCACCGGCGGCCACGGCGGCTACCCGACGTACCCGCCGGCCACCCCGGCGCCCAATCCCGCGCCCAAGGCGAAGCCGGGCCGCGGCATCGGCCAGATGACTGCCGTCGCGATCCTCGCGGCGGCCCTCGCCAGCGGTGGCACCTACGCCGCCACCCGGTATGCGACACCGGCCCCCTCCTCGAGCCCCGCGGCGACCACCCAGAGCAACGGCTCGACCTCGCCGCAGGTCATCCAGGGCAACGCCTCCGCTCCGGACTGGACCGCGACCGCCAAGGCCGTCGGCCCGAGCGTCGTGTCGATCACCGTCCAGAGCAACCAGGGCGAAGGGCAGGGCTCCGGCGTCATCTTCGACGCCCAGGGCCACGTCCTCACCAACAACCACGTCGCCACCGGCGCCGGCAGCAACGCGGCGATCAGCGTCACGCTGAGCGACGGGCGCAACTACGAGGCGAAGATCGTGGGCACCGACCCGTCGACCGACCTCGCCGTGCTCCAGATCAACAACCCGCCCAGCGACCTCGTCCCGATCACGATCGGCGACTCCTCGCAGCTCACGGTCGGGCAGCCGGTCATGGCCATCGGCAACCCGCTCGGACTCTCGGGCACCGTCACGACGGGAATCGTCAGCGCGTTGAACCGCCCCGTGACGACCCAGGCGAGCGAGGGCGGCCAGGGCCAGCAGGGCCAGCAGGGCCAGCAGGGCCAGCTCCCCGGCCTCCAGCAGCAGGGCACGTCGGACACGGTCGTGACCAACGCGATCCAGACCTCCGCCGCGATCAACCCCGGCAACTCCGGCGGCGCGCTGGTCACCGCCGACGGCAAGCTCATCGGCATTAACAGCTCCATCGCGTCCCTCGGCTCGTCGAGCGGCGGCCAGAGCGGCAACATCGGCATCGGGTTCGCGATCCCGTCGAACGAGGCCAAGTCGATCGCCGACCAGCTCATCGCCACCGGCGCCGCACAGCACGCGTACATCGGTGTCTCGGCGAGCGACACGACCGTCACCGACGGCAGTAGCAAGCGCCAGGCCGCGCTGATCAAGTCCGTCTCCGGAGGCACCCCGGCGGCACAGGCCGGCCTGCAGGCGCAGGACGCGGTCATCGCCATCGACGGCAAGGCGATCGACTCGTCCGAGGCACTTGTCGCCAGCATCCACGAGCACAAGGTGGGTGACACCGTGACCGTCAGCGTCATCCGCGGCTCGCAGAAGCAGGACATCCAGGTCACCCTCGCCGCCCGTCCCGGCTGAGGGTAGGCACCCGGTTCGCTTTTCCCTGGTTCGCGAAACCGGTTGCCCCCAAGGGGCCTTCCACAGGTACTCTGGCGCGCTTCCCCTGAGCCGCCGCCACCTGTGGAGGGCCCCGTTCGCATGCCCGAGACGCATACGGAGCTCGACCCCCACGACGAGCTGGTGAGCGAACAGGCATACCTGGAGAACGCCCGCCGCGAGCTCGCCCGGATGCGTGAGAAGACGCTCTCGGCCCGCGCGTCCGGCGGCGACCGCGTCTCCGACGAGTTCCTCGCGATGACGCTGCACCGACGCGCGGCGCAGCTCGTCGACGACCCGACGACCGCGCTCTTCTTCGGGCGTCTCGACCTCAGCGAGCCGCCCGAGCGCTGGTACGTCGGCCGGCGGCACGTCAACGACGAAGCGGGCGACCCGGTCGTCATCGACTGGCGAGCCGAGCTGTCTGCCGCGTTCTACCGGGCGTCCCGGGCCAACCCGATGGGCGTGCGGCTGCGGCGCCGGTTCGGCGTCGACCGGGGGCGGCTCACGGCATACGAGGACGAGCACCTCGTCGCGCCCGAGGCCGGCGACGTCACCCGCAGCCAGATCCTCGTCGACGAGATCGAGCGGCCGCGGGTCGGGCCGATGCGCGACATCGTCGCCACCATCCAGCCCGAGCAGGACGAGATCGTGCGGGCCGACGCCGGGACGACGGTATGCGTGCAGGGAGCCCCCGGTACCGGCAAGACCGCGGTCGGCCTGCATCGGGCGGCGTGGCTGCTGTATGCCTTCCGCGACCGGCTGCTGCGGTCCGGCGTGCTCGTCGTCGGGCCGAACCGGGCCTTCCTCGACCACATCGGCGCGGTGCTGCCGGCGCTCGGCGAAGTCGAGGTCCGGCACACGACGGCGGAGGAGCTCGTCGGCGGCGGCCCGGCTGCACGCGGCATCGACTCGACCGCGGCTGCGGTGCTCAAGGGCGACGCCCGCTTGGCCGAGGTGCTGGAGCGTGCCGTGTGGTCGCACGTCCGACCGGCGACCGAGGCGCTGGTCGTTCCGCGCGGATCGCGCAAGTGGCGCGTGCCGGCATACACGGTCACCGAGGTGCTCGAGGAGCTGCGCGGCCGCACGATCCGGTACGAGGCGGCTCGGCAAGTGCTCCCCCAGCGGCTCGCGCACCACGTGCTGCTCGCCATGGAGCGCAGCGGCGACTCGCCGGACGACCGGGTCCAGGACTCGGTAGCCCGGTCGGCGGCGGTGCGGGCGTACGCGTCCGTCGTCTGGCCCAAGCTCGACCCGCGGAAGGCGCTGTTCGACGAGTTGGCGTCGGCGGAGACGCTGGCCGAACACGCGGCCGGGCTCCTGACGGCGGAGGAGCAGGCGTTGCTGGTGTGGTCGTCTCCACCGCGGTCGAAGGGCGCCGCCCGGTGGTCGGCTGCCGACCTCGTGCTGCTGGACGAGCTGGCCGACTTGCTCGAGCGGACGCCGAGCCTCGGCCATGTCGTGCTGGACGAGGCGCAGGACCTGTCGCCGATGCAGCTGCGCGCCGTCGGTCGTCGCTGCTCCACCGGCTCGGCGACGGTGCTCGGCGACATCGCTCAGGGGACGACGCCATGGGCGACCGACTCCTGGTCCGCGTCCCTGGGTCACCTGGGGAAGCCGGACGGTCACGTCGAGGTGCTGGACCGCGGGTTCCGGGTGCCGGCCTCGGTCATCGACTTCGCGACGCGGCTGCTGCCGGCGATGGCGCCGGGGCTGGGCGCGCCGGTGTCGGTGCGCGAGAACCCGGGTCGGCTCGAACTGGTGCGGGTGCCCGCATCGGACCTGGCGGAAACCGTGGCCACCGTCGTGGCCGGGATGGTGACGGAACCGGGGTCGGTGGGAGTCATCGCGCCGTTCTCACTGGTGAAGGAGGTGTCGGCGGCGCTGGCTCGCCGGGCGATGAAGCACGGCGTGCTCGGGGCCGACCACGGTGACGTCGAGCACCAGGTCGACGTGGTTCCGGCCACGGTGGCCAAGGGTCTCGAGTTCGACCGGGTGGTCGTCGTGGAGCCGGCGACGATCGCCGCCGACGAGCCGGATGATCGGACCGGGCTGCGCCGGCTCTACGTCGTCCTCACCCGGGCGGTCTCGGAGCTGACCGTCGTGCACTCGGCCGACCTGCCCGCCGAACTGGCGTGACCGCTTGCCAGACTGGCCGACGTGCCGGCGCTCATCACGTGGTGGACCCAGGACGTCACCGCGCTGAGCCCGCGCGCGAGCGCGGCGGAGGTGGCGGCGACGGGGACCGAGCTGCTGGCGCGCTGGGCCGAACCGCACCGGCGGTATCACTCGACCCGGCACCTCGTCGAGATGTTCTGGGCCTTCGAGGACCTCACCGACGCCGGTGAGCTGGGGGACGCCGACGCGGCCTTGGGGCGCATCGCGGCGTGGCTGCATGACGCGGTCTACGACCCCTCCGCTGTGATCGGCGCCAACGAGTCGGCTAGCGCCGAGCTGGCCGAGCTGCTCCTTCCGAGGGTCCGCCTCGATGCGGCGTCCGTCACCAGCGTCGTCGAGCTGGTCCGGATGACCGCGGACCACGCCGTCCGACGCGATTCGCCCCTGCACCGGGCCTTCCACGACGCCGACCTGTGGATCCTTGCCTCACCCGAGCAACGGTTCGACGAGTACTGCGAGCAGGTGCGCGAGGAGTATGCGACGGTGCCCGAGGAACGGTTCCGCACGGCTCGCGCCCAGATACTGCGCGACCTCGTCGGGGATAGCGGGATCTACCTCACCGTCTACGGCCGCCAGCGCTGGGACGGGCCGGCTCGCGTGAACCTCGACCGAGAACTGGCCCGGCTATCACCGAGAGGGTCGGAGGCCTCCGCCTGACTGAGGTCGGGATGTCCATCAGTGAGCCCCGGCCTCCAGCAGCCGCTTCAACGCGGTGAGGTCCTTCTCGTTGGCTCGACGCATGGCGGCACCCATCGCCGGCGCCGTCACCTTGGAGAACCCGGCTGGCTCCCCTCGGTTGCGTAGCGTCATACGGGTGGCCGTCTCACCGACGGGTTCCCATGTGTACGTCGTCTCCATCGGGAACGGGCCTTGCGCGGTTCGCATGACGAGGCGCTCGCCGGGCACCAGCTCGACGACTTCGTAGGTGTAGGCCAGCCGGCGGCCGAGAAACCGCGCCACGAAGTCCATCGTGGATCCCACCCGCACCGGCGGGTCGGTCCGCAGCCGTACCGACTGGATGTTGGCGTACCACAGGGGGGCATTGGCGGGCTCGGTGGCGAACGCCGCCACGTCGTCGCTGGGCCGGGCGATGACGACCTCGGTTCGCACGTCGACGGACATCAGAAGTCGAAGAACGGCTGGCGTCGACCGGACTCCAGGTACGCCTTGAGCGAGAGCAGCATCCGCGACCAGCCCACCGTCACGATGCGGAACATATCGTCGACCGTGGAGAAGCCAGTGTGGTCGAGCCGGACTACCGCCCCCGAACCGGTCTTCTCCAGGCCCCACGCAACCTCAGTGCCGGGCCAGCCCGGCGGACCGCCGAGGCACTCCCAGCGCAGTCCGGTCCGCCCGTCGGTCTCCGCAATCCGCATGTCCCACGTCATCGGAGTATCCGGGAAGCTCAGTCGGAGCACGTCGCCAACTCGTGCGCCGGGCACCTCGGCCGGGCTCGTCCACCAAGCCGTGACGCCGTCCGACGTCGTCAGGGCGGAGTACGCCGCATCGGCATCGACGCCCTCAACCTCGACGAGGTGGTGCATGTCGGCCATCGTTCCCTCCTTATTTAGTCTAATCTAAAATAGCTGCCGCCGACTCGTTTCCACAAGATTTAGTGGGAACGTAAACTCCAGCGGATGGACGCCGTCAAGGTGATCGCCGAGCCGCGCCGCCAGGAGATCCTGCGGCTGTGCTGGACTGCCGAGCGCAGCGCCGGCGACCTCGCGGCCGCGTTCGACGTGACCTTCGGGGCGGTCTCGCAGCACCTCAAGGTGCTCCGCGACGCCGGCCTGGTCACCGTCCGTCACGCGGGGACCCGACGCTTCTACCGTGCCGACCGAGCGGCGCTCGGGCCGCTGGCGACATATCTCGAAGCACAGTGGAACGGCCAGCTCGACCGCTTGGCGGCGCTGGCGGAGCGCACGGAGACCACACCGCCGCCAGAATCGGACGGCCGGCCGTGAGCCAGGACGTCGTCGTGGTGCGGCGGGCTATCCGGGCGCGTCCAGCGACGGTGTTCGCGTTCTTCACCGACCGCGATCGGTGGCTGTCGTGGCAAGGCCACACGGCCGAGATCGACCCGAGGCCCGGCGGCGTCTTCCGGATGAACGTCCGCGGCGACGGGTGGGCCTCCGGCCGGTTTACCGTGGTCGAGCCGCCACGCCGCATCGCGTTCACGTGGGGCTGGGAGGGCGACGCGTCACCGGTCCCCCCGGGCTCCTCCGCCGTGGAGGTGACGTTCGAGCCGGACGGCGTCGGCGGCACACTGCTCACCCTCGTCCACTCCGGGCTTCCCCTCCTCGCTGTCGACATGCACCGCGACGGGTGGATCCACTACGTCGGCCGGCTGGTCGTGCGAGCCGAGGGCGGCGATCCCGGCCCCGACTCCACGGCGGCCTGACCGAACCGCGGACCAGTCGCGCGGCCACCGCGCGCCGGGCGGCCCGGCCGGGCTCATCTCGACAACGATTTCGACACGCACTTGCCCGGGTGGCCCAGCACTGCCAGTGTATGCGTATGCACCTCAATGACGAGGACAAGGTTCGCCTCGGCAACGGCATCACGGTCGTCAAGGAGCCGCCCGGTCCGGACACCCCCGCGCAGCGCGACCCCGAGGTCGCCGCGACCGTGTCGCGGATGCTGTCGGACATCGAGGCACGCGGTCTGGTCGCCGTGCGCGAGTACGCGGAGCGGCTCGACGGCTGGTCGGGGACGTCGTTCGAGGTGACGGCTCAGCAGCTGCGCGGCGCCGGCGACGGCCTGCCCCGAGCGCTCCGCGAGGCGCTGGATGCCGGCGCGGAACGCACCCGACGGTTCGCGAGCATGCAGCGCGACCATCTGGAGGACTTCGAGGAGGAGGTCCTCCCCGGCGTCGTCTGCGGGCAGCGCTACATCCCTGTTCAGACCGTCGGCGCGTACCTGCCGGCCGGCCGGTTCCCGCTGCTCGCGAGCGCCTTCATGACGGTGGGCGTCGCCTCCGTGGCCGGAGTGCCCAACGTCCTGAGCTGCACCCCGCCGAGCCTCCACGGTGAGCCTCACCCGGCGGTTCTCTACGCCGCATACGCCTCCGGGGCCGAGCGAGTCTTCGCCCTCGGTGGGGTGCAGGCGCTCGCGGCCATGGCCTTCGGGCTGTTGGACGCTCCAGCGGCCGACATGCTTGTGGGGGCAGGGAATGCCTTTGTCGCCGAGGCGAAAAGGCAGCTGTTCGGTCGGGTCGGCATCGACGTCCTGGCCGGCCCCTCGGAGGTCGCCGTGATCGCCGACGACACCGCCACCACCGAGATGGTCGCCGCCGACCTACTAGGCCAGGCCGAGCATGGCCCGACGTCGCCCGCCTGTCTGGTGACCACGTCCGAGCGACTGGCGCGTGAGGTCCCCGCCGAGATCGATCGGCAGCTCGCCTCCCTCTCCACCCGCGAGATCGCCGGCGCCGCCTGGCGCGACTTCGGCTCGATCTACCTCGTCGAGAGCCGGGACCTCGCCGTCGCCCTGATGGACACCTTGGCGCCGGAACACCTCGAGGTGCTCGCCGACGACCTGCCGTGGTACCTCGACAACCTGACCAGCTACGGGTCTCTCTTCCTCGGCCCGTGGTCGACCGTGGCCTACGCCGACAAGGGCATGTCCGGCACCAACCACGTCCTGCCCACGGGCCGGAACGCCCGGTTCACCGGTGGGCTGTCGGTCTCCGGGTTCCTCAAGCTGGTGACCTACCAGCGCGCGACTGCGGACTCCACCCGCGCACAGGCCGAGCCCGTGGTGCTCATCTCCGACTTCGAGAAGCTCCACGCCCACCGGGACAGCGCCCAGCTCCGCCTCGAGTTCCTCCACGCATGAATTCGCATGCAGTAGTACCCACCTCCACCCCGACCCCGATCCGACTGGAGCAGTAATGAGACCCTCTCTCCGTACTCACGGGGCCGTCGCCCTGACCGCCGTGGCCGTGCTGGCCCTCTCCGCCTGTGGGGCCGGTTCGAAGACGACGTCCGCCACCGCCACCCAGGTGACGTGCGACGTCCCCAAGCCGAGCTCGCCGACCACGGTCAACGTCCTGGCCTACAACTCCTCGGCGATCGACCCGTTCACCAACACGATGGTGTCGAGCTGCTCCAAGAACGACTACACCCTCAAACACGAGCCCATCGACTTCCCGGGCCAGGTGCAGAAGACGACGGCGACTCTGGCCGGGGCCAGCGGCACCTACGACATCGTCGAGACCTACGGGTTCGTCATCCCCCAGTACGGCTCCCAGAGCAAGCTCGCCCCGCTCGACGACCTCTACGCCAAGCACGCGGACGCCTACAAGCTGAACGACATCAGCAAGGACATGCGCGCCGCGATGACCTACGACGGGAAGCTGTACGCGCTGCCCATGCAGGCGCAGATGTACATCATGGCCTACCGCAAGGACGTCTTCGACCAGGTCGGCCTCAAGCCGCCGACCACCTTCGAGGAGCTGAAGTCGGCGGCCAAGACCATCCAGGACAAGGCGGGCATCAAGTACCCCATCGCCCTGCCATGGCTCGCGACCGCTGACATCGTCACGTCATACGACTGCATCCTCGGCAGCCTGGGCACCAACCTGACGAACTTCGACACCAAGACGGCGAACTTCGACAAGCCCCAGGCCAAGCAGGCCCTGGAGGAGATGCTGGCGCTCAAGCCGTACATGGACCCGCAGGTGACGACTTTCGCGCAGCCGGCCGTGCAGCAGCAGATGTACAACGGCACGGCCGCGATCGCGATCATGTTCTCCGGCCGCATGAACGACCTCACCCTCGAGAAGAACAGCAAGTTCTCCAAGAACTTCGCCTTCGCGCCGCCGCCGAAGGTGGCCGCCGACAGCCCGAAGCTCTACGACACGCTCTCGGTGGACGGCTGGTCGATCCCGAACAACACGGCCCTGGACAAGGACGCGCTCTTCCAGATGATCGCGTCGTCGGTCAGTGTCGACGCCTCCAAGGCCTCGCTGCCCGCGGCCTACCCGGCTCGGACCGGCATGGTCAGCGACTCGAGCAGCCCGTATGCGGCCGCCGCCAACGTCTCGATCACGTCGGCTCCGCCGGCCGAGCCGTACCCGTGGACCGCTGACGTCAGCAACAAGATCACGCCGATCATCGCCAACGTCGTGCTGGGCAAGACGTCGGCGGACGAGGGCGTCACCCAGATGCAGCAGGCCGCCACCGCGGCCATCGCGGCGGCCAAGTAAGGCCCGATCACCCGGCGCCGGCCGTCTCACCGATTTCCTCGAGGAGACGGCCGGCGCTCTACCGGAGGTGAGCATGAGGAAGCGCGAGTACTGGGCGCTGGTCGCGCCGAGCCTGGTGGTGATGGTCAGCCTGCTGGCCATCCCTCTCTACCGGACGATCGAGTGGAGCCTGCAACGAGTCAACTATGGGGATCCCGGGACGTTCATCGGCTTACAGAACTACACCACCGCCCTCAGCGACGCGCGGTTCCAGCGGGCCGTCGTCTTCACGGTGGGGCTCACCCTGGTGGTCACCGCGATCCTGCTCGTTCTCGGCTACCTCCTGGCCACCGCGGTGAACCGACTGCGGCGGATGCGCCCGCTCGTGCTCGGGCTGCTCCTGCTGGCGTATGTCATCCCCGGTCTGGTCGGCGCGACGATGTTCTCCTGGCTCTTCGACTCCAACTTCGGAGGGCCGGTCAACTACTTCATCGCCCAGTTGACCGGACAGGATCTGCTGTGGTTCACCGACACGTGGCCTAACCGCGTGGTGCTCGTCCTCAACATCGTCTGGTTCCTACTGCCCTTCGCGATGCTCGTCATCCTGGCCGGCCTGCAGTCGGTCAACCCGGAGGTGCTGGAGGCCGCGAAGATCGACGGCGCCGGCCCCTTCCGGCTGCACTGGAACGTCATCATCCCCAGCGTTCGCGGGGTGATCGGCTTCGTCATCCTCATTTCGTTGATGGACGTCGTGCGCATCTTCGACCCTCTGGTCGCGCTCTCGCCACAGGCGGCGGCCATCGGCAACGAGTCGATCATGTTCTACATCTACAGCGTCGCCTTCAAAGACGGCGGTCAGCAGCTCGGGCTGGGCAGCGCGATCAACGTCCTGCTCATCATCATCATCGGGATCCTGCTCATCCCGTCGATCCGGGCCACCGCCCGAGAAGGGAGCCGATGATGAGCGCGGCGACACCAGAACTCACGAGCCGCCGCATCGCCGACGTTGAAGCGGCCCCGCGGAAGCGCCGGATCACCGGGACGTCGGTCCTGGTGGGCGGCTTCCTCCTGCTCACCTGTCTGGCCATGCTGAGCCCGATCATCTGGACCGCGGCGTCGGTGACCAAGCCCACCGACGTGGCCTTCCTCAACCCGCCGGTCTTCGTCTGGCAACCGACCTTCGACACGTTCGTCGACCTGTGGCAGACGACGAACTTCTACCAGTACGTCATCAACACCCTCGTCGTGGCGGTCATCAGCACGGTGCTCGCGCTGGTGCTGGGGCTGCCCGCCGCATACGCACTCTCCCGCGCGCCCGGCTGGATCTCGACGGTCCTCCTCGTGGTGGCGCTGGTGTTCCGCGCGCTTCCCCGGTTCGCGGTCGTCCTGCCGATGTACGACATCGCCCGCTCGGTGGGTCTCTACGACACGACGTTCGCCCTGGCCCTCGCCCTCGTCGCGATCAACCAACCCTTCACGATCTGGCTGCTGCGCAACTTCTTCGCCGACATCCCCGACACCCTCGACGAGGCGGCGATGATGGACGGCTGCACCCGGTTCCAGGTGCTGCGACGGGTGATGATCCCGCTGATGGGGCCGGGGATCCTCACCGCCGGCATCTTCGTCTTCCTCTTCGCGTTCCAGGAGTACCTGACGGCGACGATCCTCACGGACGTCAACGCCCGGACCGTGCCGGTCTTCATCGCCACGCAGCTCGGACAGACGCTGCCGATGCTCCAGCAGGCCGGCGCGGCCGCGGTCCTGTTCACGATCCCCGCCATCGCCTTCGCCTTCATCGCCCAGAAGTACATCGTGGCCGGTCTCAACGCCGGCTCCGTGAAGGGCTGACCCGCTCCACGGGGTCGGTATGCGGGTACCGCTCGTCCTGCTCCCGGGCATGAACTGCGGGCCGGGGCTATGGGACGACCCGGTCGCCGAGCTGGCATCCGCAGAGTCCGACCCTCCGCCGCGCGAGGTGGTCGTCGCGCGGCTGGACCGGCCGAGTCTGGACGGTCAGGTCGAGGCGCTGCTGGACCGGCTGCCGACGCGCTTCGCGCTGGGTGGGCTCAGCCTCGGCGCCATCGTCGCCATGGCCGTGCACCGCCTGGCTCCGGAGCGGGTGGCCGGGCTGTTCCTCGTCGCGACGAACTCGCGGCCGCCCACGGACACCCAACACGCGGTCTGGCGGGCCGAGCTGGCCAGGTTGGCGGCCGCTGAGACCCCGCGCGACCTGCAGCGGGATCTTCTCCCGGCCCTCGTCGGCGCCGACGCCGCACCGGCGCTGCGGAAGCGGGCGCTGGAGCTGGCCGACGACATCGGGTCGGACGAGCTGGCGGCTCAATTGCAGATCCAGCGGACGCGGACCGACGAGCGGCCCGGGCTGCGTGGGGTGACCGTCCCGTGCACCGTGGTCGCCCCGGCCGACGACCAGCTCTGCCCGCTGGACCGGCATTCCGAGATCCAGGCCCTGGTGCGGGGATCGGAGCTCGTCGTCATCCGCGGAGCGCCTCACCTGGCCACCCTGTCCCACGGCCCGGCCGTGGCCGAGGCGATGACCGACTGGCTGACGCGGGTGGACGGCTGATCCGCCCTCAGCTGGCGGTGGACCGGTCGGACAACGCGGTGAGGTCGCCGAAGACCCGCATCATCACCTGGGCCACGTTGTAGACCACCAACCGGGCGCCCGCCTCGCGCACCCGTTCCGCGTCCTCGACCCCGCCGGCCAGCTCGGCCCGCCAGCAACCGGCCTCCATACCGCCGCGATGGATCGCCGCGACCGACTCGGCGACCGGAGGGTCGCCCTCCCCGGTCGACGCGGCCAGGTCGGCGGCGCCGATGAGGTACCCGTCGACGCGGGGAGTGCGAAGGATCTCCGCCGACAAGGCGGCAGCGCCTGGCGACTCGAGCATGGTGATGACGAGCGTGTCAGCCGCGTTCCGCCGGTGGTCGGCGGCCGAGACCGTGCCGAACCGTCCGGCCCGCGGGTAGGTCGCGAACCCACGCCGTCCGACCGGCGGATAGTGCACCATGGCCACGAGATCCTCGGCTTCCCCGGGCGTCTCGATGTGCGGGGCCACGATGCCGTGCGCCCCTTGGTCGAGCGCACGGAGGATGAGCCCCGGCTCGCGCTCCCCCGGACGGACCAGAACCGGCACCCCGTGCACCTCAGCCAGCGCGATGTGCGCACGCAACGCCATGACGTCGGCGGGACCGTGCTCACAGTCGATGACCAAGAAGTCCATGCCGGCCACGGCCAGCATCTCCACGACCTCGTCGCACGGCATCCGCACCAGCGCACCGACCAGGCTCTCTCCGGAGCGGAGCCGGGACTTTAGGGATGGCACCGTCGACCGCTCCCTTTCATGAACCGGTGAAGACATGCGTATGTCAACTATACTGACCGCCCGGCCCCAGCAGTCAAACGCCGCCGTCCGGGTC
>DATLPT010000282.1:0-5841 GCA_035535635.1 Lapillicoccus sp.
GACCCCGAGCAGCTTCTCGATGGCCAGGCAGTAGACCGTCTCCTGCATCATCGGCGTGAGGTAGTCCATCCGCGTGCAGAACGTCACGCCCTGCGTCCAGTTGCGGAACTCCATGTTCTTCTCGATGCCGGTGTGCAAGTAACCGATGCCCGCACGGGCCTCGGTCACCGTCTCGCCGTCGAGAAGCTGCTCGGCATCACGGACCAGATCCCCGAGCGGGCCTCCACCATCCGCGTCCTCATGATGGAGCTGACCCGGATCAGCTCTCACCTTGTCGCCCTTGGTACCGGCGGCATGGAGATGGGCGCGACGACGATCATGACCATCGGGTTCCGCGAGCGCGAGCGGGTGCTGCGCATCATCGAGATGATCACCGGCCTACGGATGAACAACGCCTACATCCGCCCCGGCGGCGTGGCCCAGGACCTCCCGCGCGGTGTCTACAACGACATCCGCGACATGGTGCCCCAGGTGCACCGCGGGCTGAAGGAGCTCGAGGCCCTCATCAATGAGAACCCGATCCTCAAGGGGCGCATGGTTGGCGTCGGCTACCTCGACCTCACCGGCTGCATGGCGCTCGGTATCACCGGCCCGGTGCTCCGGTCCGCGGGCCTCCCGCACGACCTGCGCAAGGCCGAGCCCTACTGCGGCTACGAGACGTACGAGTTCGACGTCGTCACCCGTGACACCTGCGACGCATACGGGCGCCTGCGGAATCGCATCGACGAGATGTACCAGTCCCTGCGGATCATCGAGCAGGCGACCGACCGGCTCCAGGCCGACCCTCCCGGCGCTCCCGTCATGGTCGCCGACCGCAAGATCGCCTGGCCGGCGCAGCTGGCCATCAGCGGCGACGGCATGGGCAACAGCCTCGACCACATCCGCAACATCATGGGTGAGTCCATGGAGGGCCTGATCCACCACTTCAAGCTCGTCACCGAGGGCTTCCGGGTGCCGCCGGGACAGGCATACGTGGCGGTGGAGAGTGCCAAGGGCGAGCTCGGCTGCCACGTCGTATCCGACGGCGGTACGCGCCCCTACCGCGCCCACTTCCGAGACCCGTCGTTCAACAACCTCCAGGCCGTGGCCGCGATGTGCGAGGGCGGCCAGGTCGCCGATGTCATCGTCGCCGTCGCCTCCATCGACCCCGTCATGGGAGGTGTCGACCGCTGATGTCCGGCGACTTCGCGACCGCGGGCCTCCACGCCTCCGGCCACTTCAGCGTGACCCAGGAGAGCAAGGCGCCCTATCCCGACGACGTCCTCGCACGGCTCCACGAGGACGCCGACGCGGTCATCGCGCGCTATCCGCAGCCGCGGTCGGCGCTGCTCCCGCTGCTGCACCTCGTCCAGAGCGTCGACGGCTACGTGTCCGGCCGCGGCATCGCGTTCTGCGCGGAGCGCCTCGACCTCGAAACCGCTGAGGTCAGTGGCGTCGCGACGTTCTACACCCAGTACAAGCGGCACCCCAACGGTGAGTACACCGTCGGCGTCTGTACCAACACGCTGTGCGCGATCATGGGCGGCGACGCGATCTGGGACGCCGTCAGCGACCACCTGGGCGTCGGCCACGACGAGACGACCGCCGACGGAAAGATCACCCTCGAGCGGGTTGAGTGCAACGCGGCCTGCGACTACGCCCCCGTCGTCATGGCCAACTGGGAGTTCTTCGACAACCAGACCATCGAGTCGACGACCAGGCTGGTCGACGACCTGCAGGCGGACAAGGCGGTGCGACCTACCCGCGGGGCGGAAACCGTCGCGACGTTCAAGGAGGTCTCTCGCGTCCTCGCCGGGTTCGACGACGGACGCGCGAATGAAGGGGTCGGAGCCGGCGAGGCGTCGCTCGTCGGCCTGCGCCTCGCGCACCGCCGCGGCTGGGCGGCCCCGGGATCCGCCGACTCCGTCCGCGAGGAGCACCGGCCGGAGCAGGAGACGCCCTCCGGTGCGGCCGACACCAGCCCCGGCCCCGGCCAGGTGCCCGTCGACTCCGAACGCCGGACCGGGTCCACCGACTCACCCAGCAACGAGCCCGACGAGCACCCGGCCGACGCCACGGCGGCCTCAGCCGCCACCGACACGACCGATGAGACCGAGAAGGGTGGGACCGCGTGAGCGTCCAGCTGACCCCGATCCTCACCAAGTTCTGGGACGCGCCCGAGTCCTGGTCCCTCAAGACCTACGAGGACAACGAGGGCTACCAGGCGCTCAAGCAGGCCTTCGGCATGTCGCAGGCCGCGCTGGTCGACATGGCCAAGGACTCCGGCCTGCGGGGTCGCGGCGGCGCCGGCTTCCCCACCGGCCTCAAGTGGTCGTTCCTGCCGCCGCCCGACGGTGGCCCGCGCTACCTCGTGGTCAACGCCGACGAGTCCGAACCGGGTACCTGCAAGGACATCCCGCTGATGATGGCCGCGCCGCACTTCCTCATCGAGGGCGTCGCCATCACCTCGTTCGCGATCGGCTGCAACCACGCGTTCATCTACGTCCGCGGCGAGGTCGTCCACGTGTACCGGCGGCTGCTCCACGCGGTCGAGGAAGCGTATGCGGCGGGCTTCCTCGGCAAGGACATCCTGGGCAGCGGGTTCGACCTCGAGGTCACCGTCCACGCGGGCGCCGGTGCGTACATCTGCGGCGAGGAAACCGCCCTGCTCGACTCCCTCGAGGGCCGTCGCGGACAGCCCCGCTTGAAGCCGCCGTTCCCCGCCGTGGCCGGCCTCTACGCCCGGCCGACCGTCGTCAACAACGTCGAAAGTATTGCGAGCATCGCTCCGATCCTTTTGCACGGGGCGGACTGGTTCAAGGACATGGGCACGGAGAGGTCCACCGGCTTCGGCATCTTCAGCCTCTCGGGCCACGTGAAGCGCCCAGGGCAGTTCGAGGCCCCACTCGGCATCACCCTGCGCGAGCTGCTCGACATGGCCGGCGGGATGCGCGATCCGCAGCACTCCTTGAAGTTCTGGACGCCCGGTGGGTCGTCGACTCCGCTGTTCACGGACGAGCACCTCGACGTCCCGCTCGACTTCGAGGCGGTCGCCGCCGCCGGCTCGATGCTCGGCACCCGTGCGCTGCAGATCTTCGACGACACCACCTGCGTCGTGCGCGCGACCGAACGCTGGACCGACTTCTACAAACACGAGTCGTGCGGCAAGTGCACGCCCTGTCGCGAGGGCACGTGGTGGCTGGCGCAGATCCTCGAACGCCTCGAGCACCATCCGCAGGAAGCCAGCCCTGCCGATCTGGACAAGCTCCTCGACATCTGCGACAACATCCTCGGCCGCTCGTTCTGCGCCCTCGGCGACGGCGCGACCTCCCCGATAACGAGCAGCGTCGAGTACTTCCGCGACGAGTACCTCGAGCACCTCCGGCTCGGCCGGTGCCCGTTCGACCGCGACGCGTCCACGGTGTTCGCGACCGGTTCGGCCACTGCTTCCTCCGACGTGAAGGAGCCGGCGTCGGCATGACCACCACCGTCGATCCGACCATCACGAGCCCCAGCGCCGGCGGCAACGCCGTCAGCACCGGTGGCGACGCGCGGCGGCCCAAGGGCCCGGAGGACATCACGCTGACCATCGACGGGATCGAGACCTGGGTGCCCAAGGGCACCCTGGTGATCCGGGCCGCCGAGGAGATCGGGATCCAGATCCCGCGGTTCTGCGACCACCCGCTCCTCGAGCCGGTCGGCGCGTGCCGACAGTGTCTCGTCGACATCGCGACCCCCGGCCCGGACGGCTCGATGCGGCCGATGCCCAAGCCTCAGGCCTCGTGCACCATCACCGTGTCGGAGGGCATGAAGGTCAACACCCAGCTGACGTCCCCGGTCGCCGACAAGGCGCAGCAAGGCGTCATGGAGCTGCTCCTCATCAACCACCCGCTCGACTGCCCGGTCTGCGACAAGGGCGGTGAATGCCCCCTGCAGAACCAGGCGATGAGCAACGGCCGCGCGACGTCCCGGTTCGAGGACGTCAAGCGCACCTACCCCAAGCCGATCAACATCTCCAGCCAGGTGCTCCTCGACCGGGAACGGTGTGTCCTCTGCGCGCGCTGCACCCGGTTCTCCGACCAGATCGCCGGCGACCCGTTCATCGCGCTCGTCGAGCGGGGGGCGCTGCAGCAGGTCGGCATCTACGAGGACCAGCCGTTCGAGTCGTACTTCTCCGGCAACACCGTCCAGATCTGCCCCGTGGGCGCGCTCACCGGTGCGGCCTACCGGTTCCGCTCGCGGCCGTTCGACCTCGTGTCGACGCCCAGCGTCTGCGAGCACTGCGCGTCCGGCTGTGCGATCCGCACCGACCACCGTCGTGGCGTCGTACTGCGGCGGATGGCCTCCACCGACCCCGACGTCAACGAAGAGTGGAACTGCGACAAGGGCCGCTGGGCCTTCCAGTACGCCACCCTCCCGGACCGGCTCGAGGTACCTCTCGTGCGCGACACCGATGGTGAGCTGCGCGTCGCGGGCTGGCCGGAGGCCCTCGAGAAGGCGGCCGAGGGACTGCGCCGGGCCAGGGGAGCCGGTGTCCTCGTCGGCGGACGGGTGTCCGTCGAGGACGCCTACGCATACGCCAAGTTCGCGCGAATCGCCCTGAACACCAACGACATCGACTTCCGAGCCCGGCCGCACTCGGCCGAGGAGGCCGACTTCCTGGCCAAGCAGGTCGTCGCGACCGGCCCCGAGGGCGGCGCCGTGACCTACGCCGACCTCGAGAACGCCAAGGCGGTGCTCCTGGTCGGCTTCGAGCCCGAGGACGAGTCGCCCATCGTCTTCCTCCGGCTGCGGAAGGCAGTCCGGCGGCACAAGACGCAGGTGTATGCGGTCGCGCCGTTCGCCTCGCGGGGTCTCGACAAGCTGGTCGGCCGTCTCGTGCCCACCCGCCCGGGCGACGAGACCGCCGTGCTGGGCGACCTCGGCGGCTCCGAGGCCGGCCGGACCGCGCTTGACGCGCTCGGAGACGGCGCGATCGTCCTGGTCGGGGAGCGGCTCGCCACCGTGCCGGGAGCTCTGACGGCCGCGACCGCGCTGGCCGACAGCGTCGGCGCCAAGCTCGCGTGGATCCCGCGCCGTGCGGGTGAGCGGGGTGCCCTCGAGGCCGGCGCTATGGGCGCCCTACTGCCGGGGGGCCGCCCCGCGGCCAATCCCGAGGCGCGGGCCGAGGTGGCCGAGGTGTGGGACGTGGTCGGCCTCCCCGACGCGCCCGCCCGCGACACCAGCGGCATCATCGAGGCGGCCTGTTCCGGCGGAATCGACGCCCTCGTCGTCGGCGGCGTGGACCCGGCCGACCTGGGCCACCCCGGCGTGGAGGAGGCCCTGGCGAAGACGTTCGTCGTCTCGCTCGAGGTGCGCGACTCCGCCGTGACGGCGGTCGCCGACGTCGTCCTCCCGGTCGCCCCTCACGCCGAGAAGGCCGGCGCGTTCGTCAACTGGGAGGGCCGGATCCGACCGTTCGAGGAAGCCCTCGAGACCAATGCGATGAGCGACCACCGAGTGCTCGACATGCTGGCCGCCGAGATGGGGTACTTCCTCGAGACGCGGACCCAGGAGCAGGTCCACGACCAGTTCGCCGCGCTCGGCCCGTGGTCCGGCGAACGCGGGATCGGTGACGGTGTCGTGGCGTCGCCTGACCCGCAAGCACCGGAGCGGCACGGGAGATTCGCCCTCGCCACGTGGCCCACCCTGCTCGACGCCGGGCGGCTGCAGGACGGCGAGCCGTTCCTGGCCGGCACCGCGCCGCGCGCGGTCGCCCGGCTGTCGGTGAGCGCCGCCGAGCGGCTCGGAGTCGTCGACGGCGACGAGGTCTCGGTCTCCAGCGTCCACGGGACGGTGACGGTCCCGGTCCTCGTGACCCAC
>DATLPT010000283.1:0-9449 GCA_035535635.1 Lapillicoccus sp.
ACCGCCCACGTCGCGCGCTCCCCGGTCGCCCATTCCCGACCGGTCCGCTCCACGAACTCGCGGGCGTCCGCGCGGCTGTATCCCTCCCACAGGGTCGTCCAGCGGAGGGTCTCTGCGTCGGTGCTCTGCTCGTAGATTCCCTCGACGTCGTCCATGGTGACGACCCGTAGGGTGACCGTGCCGTCGGACAGCGTCGGGGCGATGGCGGGTGCGGTGGGCGGCATACCGGTCAGCCAACCAACCCGGCAGCGACGGCGGCAACCGACTTGACGGAACCCGCATACCGCTCGACGCGTTGGGTTCGGTGCCAGGTGACCGTCTAGCCTGGGTCGATAGTCCGCGCCGCCGTGGAGGATTCTCTCTCGTCATGCGGTGAGCGTGCCGTCAGTCATCCGTCCGCAGGAGTAGAGCGTGCCCAAGGTCTTCGAGAAGCTGCTGCGTGCCGGCGAGGGTCGGGTCCTCAAGCGGCTGGACGGGATCGCGGCGCAGGTCAACGCGCTCGAGGAGGACTTCGAACGGCTCACCGACGAGGAGCTGCGAGACGAGACCGCCGCCTTCAAGCAGCGGCTGGCCGACGGCGAGAGCCTGGACGACCTCCTGCCGGAAGCCTTCGCGGCGGTGCGCGAGGCGTCGAAGCGGACCCTCGGCAAGCGCCACTTCGACGTGCAGATCATGGGTGGTTCGGCGCTCCACCATGGTGATGTGGCGGAGATGAAGACCGGCGAGGGCAAGACGCTCGTCGCGACGCTGCCGTGCTACCTCAACGCCCTCAGTGGAAAGGGCGTTCACGTGGTAACGGTCAACGACTACCTCGCGGAGTATCAGTCGGAGCTGATGGGCCGTGTCCACCGCGCCCTCGGCTTGGAGACCGGCTGCATCCTCGCGACGATGACTCCGGCCCAGCGACGCGTCGAGTACGCCAAGGACATCACCTACGGCACCAACAACGAGTTCGGCTTCGACTACCTGCGCGACAACATGGCCTGGAGCCCGGAAGAGCTGGTCCAGCGCGGCCACAACTTCGGCATCGTCGACGAGGTCGACTCGATCCTCATCGACGAGGCGCGGACGCCGCTGATCATCAGCGGTCCCGCCGACCAGGCGACGAAGTGGTACGTGGAGTTCGCGAAGATCGCCCAGCGGCTCCGTCGCGGAGAGCTCGAGTCCGGTGAGGGCGACTACGAGGTCGACGAGAAGAAGCGGACGGTCGGAGTCCTCGAGGCCGGTATCGAGAAGGTCGAGGACCTGCTCGGCATCGAGAACCTCTACGAGTCGGTCAACACCCCGCTCATCGGCTACCTCAACAACGCCATCAAGGCCAAGGAGCTGTTCAAGCGCGACAAGGACTACGTCGTCATGAACGGCGAGATCCTCATCGTCGACGAGCACACGGGTCGTATGCTCCCCGGCCGCCGGTACAACGAGGGCATGCACCAGGCCATCGAGGCAAAAGAGGGCGTGGAGATCCAGAACGAGAACCAGACCCTCGCGACGATCACCCTCCAGAACTACTTCCGCATGTACGAGAAGCTGGCCGGGATGACCGGTACGGCCCAGACCGAGGCCGCGGAGCTCAACGCCATCTACAAGGTCGGCGTCCACACGATCCCGACGAACATGCCGATGATCCGGGCGGACCAGGCGGACCTCGTCTACCGCACCGAGGAGGCCAAGTACGACGCGGTCGTGGCCGACATCGCCGAGCGGCACGCCGCCGGGCAGCCGATCCTCGTCGGCACCATCTCGGTCGAAAAGAGCGAGTACCTGTCCCAGCAGCTGCGCCGCCATGGTGTCAGGCACGAGGTGCTCAACGCGAAGCAGCACGCGCGGGAAGCGGCGATCGTCGCGGAGGCGGGCCGGCGCGGAGCCGTGACCGTCGCCACCAACATGGCCGGCCGCGGCACCGACATCATGCTCGGCGGCAACCCCGAGTTCCGCGCGGTGGCGGCCCTCAAAGCCGAGGGACTCGACCCCGAGGAGACTCCCGAGGCATACGAAGAGGCGTGGGACGACGCGCTCGCGGCCGCCGAGTCAGCGGTCGCGGAAGAACACGACGAGGTCGTCGAACTCGGCGGGCTCTACGTCCTCGGCACCGAGCGCCACGAAGCCCGGCGCATCGACAACCAGCTGCGCGGCCGCTCCGGCCGCCAGGGCGACCCGGGCGAGTCCCGGTTCTACCTGTCCCTGCAGGACCACCTGATGCGGCTGTTCAACGCCGGCATGGTGGACCGGTTCATGACGACGGCCGGGATGGAGGACGACGTGCCGATCGAGTCGAAGATGGTGACCCGGTCGATCGCGTCCGCCCAGAGCCAGGTCGAGGCGCAGAACTACGAGATCCGCAAGAACGTCCTCAAGTACGACGACGTCCTCAACCGGCAGCGGCAGGTCATCTACGACGAGCGGCGTCGGGTCCTCGAGGGCGAGGACATGGAGGAGCAGATCCGGCTTTTCGTCAACGACGTCATCGAAGGGTACGTCGACTCCGCGACGGCGGAGGGGTATGCCGGTGACTGGGACCTCGACCAGCTGTGGACCGCGATGCGCACCCTCTACCCGGTGTCCCTGACGATCGACGAGCTGGCCGAAGAGGCCGGCGGACGTAACGCGATCACCCCCGAGCAGCTCAAGGAGGCCCTGACCTCCGACGCGCATCACGCGTACGACGCGCGCGAGGAGGTGCTGGGCTCCGAGGTCATGCGTGAGATCGAGCGGCGGGTCGTCATGTCCGTCCTGGACCGGAAGTGGCGCGAGCACCTCTACGAGATGGATTACCTCCAGGAGGGCATCGGGTTGCGCGCCATGGCGCAGCGCGATCCGCTCGTCGAGTACCAGCGCGAGGGCTTTTTGCTCTTCGAAGCGATGATGGACGGAATCAAGGAAGAGTCCGTCGGCTACATCTTCAATGTCGAGGTCCAGGTGGAGCCGCAGGACGCTGTGGAGCCGGCCCCGGAGCCGATGACGGTGAGCGACATGGTCGGTGGACTCTCCGCGGGGTCGGCGACCCAGGACGCGGTCGCGAGCCGGTCGAACGGCTCGTCCGCACCGGACGGCCGAGTTGACGGTCAAGCCCGCGAAGCGGTGCCCACCGGTGCTCGGGTGCCGGCGGCGTTCTCGGCCAAGGGGCTCGGTGGTCCGGCCGTACGGCAGCTGCGGTACACCGCGCCGAGCGACGACGGGTCGGTCGAGGAGCGCAACGTCTCCGAGGAGGGCGCGACGGGTCCGGCCGCCAACGGGGCGCCCCAGACCCGGTCCGGCAACCGGCCGCCCAAGCGGTCCTCCAAGAAAGCCCGCCGACGCGGCAAGTAGCTGCGACCCCTCCACAACCGCACTGAAATGGTTCCCCGTCCGGTTGGACTACCCGACGACGAGGTCGGTGACGACCCATCGGTGGTCGACGCCGGCCATCCGCATCGCCATGGCGCGGAGGCGGTCGGGGTGCACCACGACGACGCTGACCTCGACGACGCCGTCGGCGATGTCGCACACGCGGGTCCGGCGGACGATCGGCCGGCGGGCGTGCTGCAGGCCGCGACGCGCGGCAACCAGTGATCGCCGGGCCAGCACCGCATACACCTCGGGGCTCGTCCACCGGATCACCTGAGGTGCCGGCCGGGCGCCGGCCATGACCTCGACCAGTGCCTGGGCGAGCTGCGGCGCGAACCGCGCGGGATCGGGGAGGTCGCTGGAGCGCGATCGCTGGCGGCCGAAGTACCGGTCGTCGTCCGGGGCGTAGTCGATGGCCAGAGCGTCCTGGACGTAGGGCGACTCGGTCGTCGTCATGGCGGCGACGACCTCTTCGTACGAGATCACCGGTGGTTCCGTCCGCGGGAGCGGGAGCACGCGCAGCGGCTGGTATGCGGTCATGACGGCGCTCCAGAGGTTGGGACGGTCAGGACCTGACCGACGCGGATGAGGTTCGGGTTGGCGCCGATGACGGTGTGGTTCGCGGCATACCAGCGTGGCCACTCACGCGCGACCTGCAGAGGAGTCGCGTGGGGACCCAGATGCCTGGCGACGATGGCCCACAGGCTGTCGCCCCGCAGCACCGTGACGGTCTGAGAGGCGGTGAGGGACGGTGTCTGCGGACCCGGGCCGAGCGGTCCCAGTCCCGGTGCCGCCGTCGATGGACCGTTCACCGGGCGGCTCGCTGCCGGCGACGGCGGTGCCGGTGCGGGCATACCCACGCCGAACCCGGGGTCCGGTGCCGTCAATGTCGTCGACGCAGGCACGGAACCGCCGGGGTCGGGGGCCCCGCCGTCAGCGACCGGTGGGCGCGTGGTGACGCCGAATCCGGGATCCGGCGCCGGCGGCGCCACGGGCTGGCTGGTCGCGGTGTCCCGGGACGGGAGTGGCTGCGGCTCGGCGGCGTGGCCGAGGGGTGCCGCGGCCGTCGCGAGCGCTGTCCCGAGGAGAACCGCTGTGACGCGCCGAACCATCGTGGGGGCGACCCGAGCCGCCGCTGCGCCGGCGAGGCGGCCGACAGCGCCGGGCGCCGCCGTCAGGGCCGCGAGCATCACACCGAGGCCGAGCCAAGCGAGAATGACCGCACTCCCGGCTGCCACGCCGAAGACGATCAGGTCGTCGGGAGCGTCCGGCCCGCTCGCCTGCACTGCCTCCAGCGCGCCCGCCGCCGCCATCCAGCAGAGTCGCAGTCCGCCACCGCAAAGCAGGAGAGCGCCCGTCGCGACGGTCGCCGACCGCACCGTGAGGGTGGCCGATTCCATCCCCTTAAGCCTCCTCAAACTGGCTGTTTACCTAAGTTTGCTTATGTTAGCGTCTCGTTGATCGTCTGTCAACGGTGCTGGCTAAACTCCTGCCCGTGCGGTGGGAGCGCCTCTTCGCGGACCTCGAGGCGCAGCTTTCCTCCGACGAGGCGCGCGAGCTGGCGGCTGAGGTCGCCGACCGCACGCGGCGTGAGCGGGCCCAGGTCGGTCTGCACGAGCGGTTCGCCGCGGTGGTCGATCGGGCCGTGGTGGAGATGCGCGTCGCCGGCGTCGGCCTCTTGCGCGGACTCGTCACCGGCAGTGGTCCGGACTGGGTGCTGCTGGACCACCGCGCGGAACATCCGCTCACGGTGGTGGCGTCCTCAGGGGCCGAGCGACGCGTCGATCGCCCTGTCCTGGTGGCCACCGCGGCGATCCGTTCGGTAACCGGGCTCGCCGGCGCCGAGCACACCGGCGCGGTCGCCAAGGGCTTCGCGCTCGGTTCCGCGCTGCGAGCGGTGAGTCGGGACCGCGCGGTGGTCGACGTGGTCGATGTCGACGGCAGTGTCCTCACCGGCACGATCGACGGCGTCGGTCTGGACTACGTGGAGGTAGCGGAGCACTCGGCTGATCTTCCGCGTCGCGCCGAGAACGTTCTTGGGGTCCGGGCGGTCCCGTTCGCCGGGATCGCGGTCGTGCGCCGCCGCTGACGCGAAGGAATCGGGGGGCTGGCCCTCCGCGTCAGCGGGGGAGACGGGATGCGCGGTTGGACGATGCCTTGTGGGTCAGACGAGGTCGTCGGTGCCCGTCCCGAACGGATGGGCGGCGACGAACTGGCGGGTCTCGGAGTACATGCGCTGGATGTAGTTCTCCAGCTCGGTCGTCTCCACCCGCCATTGGCCACGACCACCGACCTTGATGGCCGGAAGCTCACCGGACCTGACCAGGGCGTAGGCCTGGGCCGCGGAGATGTTGAGGATCTCGGAGACCTCGGTGAGCTGAAGGAAGCGCTGCGTGGGCATGCTGGGGTTAGTCCTCGCTTCGGGTGATCAGTGGTGGGCCGGGGATCTCCCGACCCCGCCACTCGGACACAAGTCGGCGTTCTTTACCGGCTCTTTACTGTAGGCGATGAGTCCCCTGGCGCGTCTACTCTTCCACAACGAGTATCCCAACTGGCAGGTTCTCCACAGCCAGGCGATGCACGTGACCCGCCCGTAGGCGGTCGGCCAGAATTGGAAGCGCACCGCCTCAGCGCGGACCGACGCAGGTGAACTTGGGGCGATAAGGAGAAGGTGTGGCTCAGCTGCCCGAACCGACGGCAAAGCGACTGCAGCGACCGTCGTGGCGGGACGCCCGACTTCTCGTCGGGCTCGTCCTGGTCCTTCTCGGCACGGCACTCGGGGCCCGGATCATCGCCGGCTCCGACGACACGGTTCCCATGTATGCGGCGTCGACCGCCATCCGGCCGGGTGACCACCTCACCTCCGACAACGTGCGCCGCGTCGACGTCCAGCTCGGCGGCGAGACGTCCCGCTACCTGTCCGCTCGCACCGCCGTCCCCGACGACAGCTACGCGCTGCGCGACATTCCCGAGGGCGAGCTGGTCCCGGCGTCCGCGGTGGGCGCTCGTACCACAGTCACCGTGCAGCCGGTCACCGTCGAGGTAGACGCCAACTCCGCCCGCGGACTGCCGGTCAACGCCGTCGTCGACGTCTGGGTGAGCCCGCGTGACACCCAGTCGACCCAGGAGCGTTACCTCGAGGCGACGCTGGCCCTTGAACGGGTCAGCGTCTCACCGGTGAACCAGGACGCGAGCCGGTTCGGTGCCGCGGCATCGAGCAGGGCGGTCCAGCTGCGGGTGCCCCGCGACAAGGTCGCCGAGATCATCGCCGCTGTAGACCGGCAGTCGCGCTTCACCCTGGTACCGGTCCCCGGCCAGGGCACCTCGTGACCGAAGTCCTCACCGCGCTCGGCAACCGCTGGGACAGCCGAGTGGCGACCCTGCTCGCGGCGTCGCGCGAAGTGACCATCGTGCGACGCTGCGCCGACCTGCCCGACCTCGTCGCCACCGCCGCAGCCGGCCTCGGCACGGTCGCGCTCGTGTCCAGCGACTTGCGCGGCCTCGACCTGACCGCCGTGATGCAGCTGCGGTCCGCCGGCGTCCACGTGGTCGGCATCGCCGCCCACGGCGACGAGGAGTCCGAGCGGCGGTTGCTCCAGCTCGGCATCGCCCGGGTCGTCTCAGGCAATGCCGAGCTCGCCGAGTTCGAAGCCGCCGTGACGGCGGAGGCCGCCGACCCGGCGTTCGACGCCTTCGAGCGCGAGCTCGACGCCTTTCACGACGCCGAACCAGGCCGTATGCCAGGGCCTGGCTCCTCGTCCCAGGGTCCGGTCCGCGGAGTGACCGATCTCCTCGATGACGGTCCGCAGGACGGTGTGCCGGGGGCTCAGCTCGACACCGACGCCGGCCGGGTGGTTGCCGTCTGGGGCCCGACCGGCGCTCCGGGCCGCACCACCATCGCGGTGACTCTGGCGACCGAGCTGGCCGGTCTGGGCATTCCCACGGTGCTCGTCGACGCCGACACCTACGGCGGCTCCGTGGCCCAGGCACTGTCGTTCCTCGACGAGGCGCCGGGCATTGCTGCGGCCACGCGGGCCGCCGACCAGGGCAATCTCGACCTCCCGACGTTGGCCCGGCTGGCGCCCACGGCGACGGGTGGGCTGCGGGTCCTGACCGGCATACCCAAGGCGGAGCGGTGGCCGGAAATCCGGCCGGCCGCCCTCGAACGGGTTCTCACCGTGTGCCGGTCGCTGGGTCAGGTGGTGGTCGTCGACTGCGGGTTCAGCCTCGAGGAGGACGAGGAGCTCAGCTACGACACCATGGCGCCGCGGCGCAACGCCGCAACGCTGACCGCCCTCGCCGTCGCCGACGAGGTCGTCGTGGTCGGCGGCTGCGACCCGGTCGGTCTGCAGCGTCTGGTTCGGGGTCTCCAGGAGCTCGGGACCGTCCAGGCGCCGGTGCCGACGGTCTGCGTGAACCGGGCCCGCTCGGGAGCGGTGGGATCTCGTCCGGAGCGGCGGGTCTCGGAGGCGCTGTCGCGGTTCGCCGGTGTGACCGAGGTGTTCTTCGTGCCTGACGACCCGGCCGCCCTCGACACGGCTCTCCTCGAGGGGCGGGCGCTGGCCGAGTGCGCGCCGCAGTCGCCGGTGCGGCCCGCGGTGCGGGCGATCGCCGAGAGGGTCGCCGGTGCTCCCGTCGGCAGCAGCCGGCGTCGTCGCAGACTGCGAGTCAGCCGCTGAAGAGCAGCGACAGGCCGCCCACCGTGTACCCGATCATCAGCACCATCAGGGGGAGCTGGCCGACGACCGCGGCCCGGTGCGGCAGGACCCGGATGGCCCGCTCGTGCGCCACCACCACCCCCAGCACGTGTCCGAGGACGATGGCTCCCGCCTGGACTACCGCGACGAGGGTGGGCTGGATCGGCCAACCCCACGGGACGACGCCGGCGGTGCCAAGCCAGTTGCCGCCCACGCCGAGGGGGTCGCTCAGCAGCGCGAGCGTGCGCGGTCCTTGAAAGAGGAGCAGCGAGTAGTAGTGGGCGACGAGGTATCCCGCAGCGATGGGCAGCAGGGACGGCGCCAGGTCGGCCGCCATGCCGCGAACCGGCACGCCCGCGAGCCAGGCGGACGCGGCGGCGGCCAGGTGCAGCGCGCCGCCCACGAGGAGGACGACGCCGAGCAACGTCGCGGTCCGGACCAGGTCCGGCGCGGCCGTGGACTGCACCCAACCCGCATACCGGATGTCGGCCGTGAGGCTGTCGTAGGCCGTGCCGCCCAGCATGACCGCGGCCGTCGCCAGCAACCCACGCCGCGGTGCGAGCAGGCTCGGGCCATGGACCGGAGTCCGCAGCACCAGGCGTCCGTCCGGACGCCGTCCGAGCGGTGACAGCTGGCCGTAGAGCCGTGACAGCACCTCGAACGGGTCGCCCTCGCGGAACCACCGCTCTCCGAAGGTCAGCGAGCCGACGATGCTGACCAGGACGAAGATGCCGACGGCGATCCGGAGCACGACCAGCGTGGTCCGGTCCGGCGCCACCAGTTCGAGCCAGGTGAAGGCGAACAGACCGGCGGCGGCCGGCCAGAAGCCCAGGTCGACCTCGGTCAGCGTGAAGTCGCGGGGGATGCGCGCCAGGGCGGCGATGCCTCGGTGCAGCCAGCGAACGGGATTGAGGATCGCCCAGACGGCGCCGAACACCAGTGACAGGAACGGCATCCCGACCCAGAGCCACACGTAGACGACGTAGGGCACCGGGTTGTTGGCGTCGTCCCGGCCGAGGAGGAGCGCCAACAGCACCCAGCAGGTGAGCAGCAGCGACAGTCCGGCCAGCAGCCCCCGGAACCAACGGGCGTCGAGAACCGCCTGGACCCCGCGGGGCACCTCCCAACCGTCCTCCGGCCGCAGCCGCGGCTCGCGCCAGAGGAACGCCAGGCCGACGAACGATGCGAGCAAGGCCAGCGCCGCCCCGATCAGCAGCGCCTCGAACGGCAACGGCAGGTCGGAACGGTTCCCGACCCCGTGGGCCGGCAGCGCGGCTGGGGCGGCCGCGGAGAAGGCCGAGACGTATGCGGCAACGCCCGCCGGGGCGCTCACCTCACCGCACGGCCACGGTGAGCAGCGTCAACGCCGGCTCGTGCAGCTCGACCTCGAAGACGCCGGGGTTCTTGCCGGTGAGGGTGATGGTC
>DATLPT010000284.1:0-5370 GCA_035535635.1 Lapillicoccus sp.
CAGCAGCGAGACGGCGTCCGCGGCCAGACAGGTGTTCCGGGCTCTGGCCCACCCGGTCTCGACAGCCACCCGCATCGACCTGCCGTCCCGCATCTCGTCACGTATTCGTTCGAAGTAGACGATGAACGAGTCCGCGGTGACACCGATGGCGACGATCACGCCCGTGACGCCGGCCATGGTGAGCCGGAAGTTGTAGGACCAGCCAAGGAAGGTCAGCACGCCGTAGGTCAGGAGCGCGGCGATGACCAGCGACGCGACAGTGACCAGGCCGAGCAGGCGGTACTGGAGCAACGAGTAGACGATGACCAGCAGCATGCCGATGAGGCCAGCGAGCAGGCCGAGCTTGAGCTGCTCGCTGCCGAGGGTCGGGCTGATGTCGTCCTGGGTCTGTAAGGCGAACGACATCGGCAGGGCGCCGAACTTCAGCTGGTTCGCGAGGGCGCGGGCCGACTCGATGGTGAAGTTGCCGGTGATGCTGGCCTGGCCGTTGGTGATCGCGGCCTGGGTGGTCGGCGCGGAGATGACCTGCTTGTCGAGGACGATGGCGAACTGGTTCCGCACGCCCTGGAGGCCGATCAGACGGGTGGTGACGTCGCCGAACTTCTTCGCGCCGTCGCTGGTGAACTTCAGCTGGACCTCGACGACGTTGGTCGGCTGGCCGTTCTGCGAGACCTGGTAGCCGGCCGACGCATCGGCGATGTCGGTGCCGTCGACCTCGACCGGGCCGAGGATGTACTTGGACTTCTGGTCGTCCGAGCAGGTCACCAACGGCTTGGCCGGGTCGTCGACGACCGCGTTGACGGCCCCCTGCTTGGAGCAGTCGAGCTTGGTGAACTCGTCGAGGATCTCCGGCGTGACCCAGGCCGGGTCGCTGGCGTCGGTCGGCGTCGGGCTCGGTGTGGCGGTGCTGTCGGTCGGTGCGGTGCTGGTCGGCGCCGGCGTCGGGTCGGCCATGAGCGCCTGCGGGACCGCCCGGTTCGCCGAGGTGGCCGCACCTGTCGCGGGGGTGTCCGGAGTGAACGCGGGGGGCGGGGTCGTCGCGGTGGACGACGGGGTGCCGGTGCCGGTGGTCTCGGTGCCCGTCGCCGTCGCGGTGCCCGTGGCCTGCGGCGAGCCCGCGTCGGCGGTGAGAACCGCGCGGAACCGCAGCTGCGAGGGCTTCTTGATGGCGTCGAGGGTTGCCGCGTCGGGCGTGCCGGGGATCGACACGACGATGTTCCGGCCGCCCTGGGTGGTCACCTCGGCCTCGGCGACGCCGTAGGAGTCCACGCGCTGGGAGATGATGTCGCGGGCCTTGTCGAGCTGCCCCTGGTTGACCTGCTGGCTGGCGTCGGCGAGAACCGGCTCGAGGGTCATCTCGGTACCGCCCTCGAGGTCGAGCCCGAGCTTGGGCGTCCACTGGGCGGAGGCCCAGGTCGCGGCGGCGGCGATGCCGCCGAAGAGGACGATCAGCACGACCATCAGCGCCGCGATGGTGCGACGCGGGCCGCGCGTACGGGGGTTCAAAGCCACGGGTTACTTCTCGGGGTCGGTGCTGGGCGCGTCCGTCGGTGTCGTCGGGGCCGAGTCGGCGCCGGTGATCGGTCGGCCGCTCGTGTCGACCTTCGTCGCAATGGCGCGCCGGTCGAAGCGCACCCGCGTCCCCGGGGCGATCTCGAGGGTCGCCATGACGTCGTCCAGCGCGGTGATGGTCCCGAACAGCCCGGAGGTCGTGCAGACGTCGTCCCCGACGCTCAGGCTCTGCTGCAGCTGCGCGGCGGCGTTCTGCCGGCGCCGCTGGCTCCAGAACATGAACGCGATGAGAACGATGACCATCGCCGGCAGCAGCAGACCCGCCAGCCCTTCACTCATGCACCATCGTCCTTCGTGTCGTTCGGGTCGATCCCTCGCCGGGATCCTGCGGTGGCGGTCACCGTTCCCCAGAACGTCTCCGGGGCCCCACAAGTGCCGCGACGGCGCCGGAAGCGCCCGCGAGAGTCTAGGTGAGAAGAGCGAGGGCCACCAAAGTCCCTCCAGTATGCCCGTGCCCCGGCTTCTCGCTTCCAGCCTCACGTTGTTGTCGATCTACGGCGCTCAGCACCCACTAAACCCACAAGAACGTGAGCCTGGAAGCCGGGAAAGGCCGGGCGTCAGCCGCTGAAGCGACCCGGCTCGCCGAGCGGCAGGAAGGTGTCCTGGGCGCCGAGTCGGCCGGCGCTGCCGGTTCCCGGCTGGCCGGAGCCGCGCGGCGGCGCCAGCCCCAGGTGCTCCCACGCCAGCGGGGTGGCCGCCCGGCCGCGCGGGGTGCGGACCATGAACCCTTCCCGCACGAGGAACGGCTCGGCGACCGTCTCCACGGTGTCCGCCTCCTCGCCGACCGCCACCGCGAGGGTGGTGAGACCGACCGGTCCGCCGCCGAACCGGCGGCACAGCGACTCGAGCACGGCCCGGTCCAGCCGGTCCAGGCCCCGCTCGTCGACGTCGAACATCGCCAGCGCGACCTTCGCGGCGTCGAGGTCGACGACGCTGCGGCCGTGCACCTGCGCCCAGTCACGGACCCGGCGCAGCAGCCGGTTGGCGATCCGGGGGGTCCCGCGGGAGCGGAGCGCGATCTCGGCGATGCCGGCCTCGTCGGCCTCGACCTCGAGCAGCCGGGCGCTCCGTCGCAGGATCACGCCCAGCTCGTCGACCGAGTAGAAGTCGAGATGGCCGGTGAACCCGAACCGGTCCCGCAGCGGCGCCGGCAGCAAGCCGGCCCGGGTCGTGGCGCCCACCACGGTGAAGGGCGGCAGCTCCAGCGGGATGGCCGTGGCCCCCGGACCCTTGCCGACGACGACGTCCACTCTGAAGTCCTCCATGGCGAGGTAGAGCATCTCCTCGGCCGGCCGTGACGTCCGGTGGATCTCGTCGAGGAACAACACCTCGCCCTCCGCCAGCGACGAGAGGATCGAGGCGAGGTCGCCGGCGTGCTGGATCGCCGGACCCGACGTGACTCGGATCGGCTGCTCCAGCTCGGTGGCGACGATCATGGCCAGCGTCGTCTTGCCCAGTCCCGGTGGACCGGACAGCAGGACATGGTCCGGCGGGGTCCCTCGCCGGCGAGCCGCCTCGAGGACGAGCGACAGCTGTTCGCGCACGCGCGTCTGCCCCGGGAAGTCGGCCAGCCGTCGAGGGCGTAGCGCGGCCTCGACCTGCCGGTCCCGCTCGTCCGGCCGCGCGTCGACGACCCGTGCGGTGGCCTCGAAGGACCCGTCCTCGGTCACGTCGCGCTCCTCCTCGTCCCTCATCGGCCCAGCTCCTGCAACGCCGCCTTGAGCAGCGCGGAAACGGTGGCGCCGTCGGACGCCATCGGCGTCACCGCCTCGACGGCATCGTCGGCCTGCCGGACCGTCCAGCCCAGGCCGACCAGCGCCTCGCGGACCTGGCCCTGCCAGGCCGCCGTCGCCGGCCGATCGCCGACGGAGACCGGCTCGGACCGAATCCCGATCTTGTCGCGCAGCTCAAGGACGATGCGCTCGGCGCCTTTACGGCCGATCCCGGGCACTTTCGTCAGCGCAATCAGGTCGCCCTTGGTCACCGCGGCACGCACGGCGTCGGGACTGTGCACGGCCAGCATCGCCAACGCCAGCCGCGGTCCGACTCCGGACACGGTCTGCACCGTCTCGAACAGCGACCGCTCGTCCTCGTCGGCGAACCCGTAGAGGGTGAGTGACTCCTCCCGGACCACCATGGAGGTGGCCAGGGACGCAGACTGGCCGGTACGCATACCCGCCGCCGTCCGCGGTGTCGTGTGGACGAGCATGCCCACGCCGCCGACGTCGACGACGACCGAGTCGAGACCGGCGCGGAGCACGTTTCCGCGGACCGACGCGATCACCGCGTGCCCGCCTGGGCCGCAACCGCCGCTTCAAGCCGGGACGCCGCGCCCCCACGCCAGACGTGACAGATGGCCAGGGCGAGGGCGTCGGCGGCGTCGGCGGGCCTCGGGATCTCGGTGAGCCGCAACAGCCGGGTGACCATGGCGGTGACCTGCGCCTTGTCCGCGCGGCCGTTCCCGGTGACGGCGGCCTTGACCTCGGTGGGCGTATGGAGGTGCACGGGTATGCCTCGAGACGCGGCCGCGAGCATGGCCACCGCCGACGCCTGGGCGGTGCCCATCACGCTGGCCACGTTGACGTCGGCGAAGACCCGCTCGACCGCCACCGCGTCGGGGTGGTAGCGACGGACCCATGCGTCGAGGTCGGCGTGCAGCGACAGCAGCCGGTCCGGCGTGGGCATCGACGTCGGGGTGCGGAGGACGTCGACGTCGATCATTCGCAGCGGACGTCCGGGCGCACCCTCGACCACACCGATCCCACAGCGGGTCAGGCCGGGGTCGACCCCGAGGACGCGCACCACTCGCATGCCCTCCTCGTCACGCCGTCCCGAACACCTGTTCGGAGCCGAGGCTACCGGCGGCGTCGCGACGAACTCGGGATCAACGCGCCGAAGGTCAATCGTCAGTCGAGCGATTCGTCGAGCTCGGCGAGGACGTCGTCGGGGATGTCGCCGTTGGCGTAGACGTTCTGGACGTCGTCGCTGTCCTCCAGCGCGTCGATGACACGGATCATCTTGCGTGCGCCCTCCAGGTCGAGCGGCACCTGGAGGTTCGGGACCCACGCCGCTTCGGCCGACTCATAGTCGATGCCGGCCGACTGAACCGCGCTGCGGATGGCGACGAAGTCGGACGCGTCCGAGACGATCTCGAAGGTGTCACCGTTGTCGTTGACCTCCTCGGCCCCGGCGTCGAGGACTACCTCGAGCAAGTCGTCCTCGGTGAGGCCGTTGGACTTCGGCACGATGACGACGCCGCGTCGGTCGAAGACGTAGGTGACGCTGCCCGGGTCGGCGAGCTGCCCGCCGTTGCGAGTCAGAGCGGTCCGCACCTCGGCAGCGGCCCGGTTCCGGTTGTCGGTCAGGCACTCGATGAGGACAGCCACCCCGCCCGGCGCATAGCCCTCATACGTGATGGTCTGCCAGTCGGCGCCGCCGCCCTCCGCACCGGACCCGCGCTTGATCGCGCGGTCGATGTTGTCGTTGGGGACCGAGGTCTTCTTGGCCTTTTGGACGGCGTCGTAGAGCGTCGGATTGCCCGTGATGTCACCACCACCGGTGCGCGCCGCGACCTCGATGTTCTTGATGAGCTTGGCGAACAGCTTGCCGCGCTTGGCGTCCTTGGCCGCCTTCTGGTGCTTGGTGGTCGCCCACTTGGAGTGGCCGCTCATTGCCCGTCCTTACACATCTCGACGAAGAGCTCGTGGACCCTCGTGTCGCCGGTGACCTCCGGGTGGAAGGAGGTGGCGAGCAGGGGACCCTGACGAACGGCGACGATCCTACCGGCGGCCGGTCCTT
>DATLPT010000285.1:0-4761 GCA_035535635.1 Lapillicoccus sp.
GCGGCCCCCGGGGCACCGTCATCCGGTTCCTGGCCTACACCGGGTTGCGGTGGGGCGAGATGGCCGCCCTAAGGGTTTGCGACGTCGACCCGCTGCGACGGCGCCTGCACGTCCGCCGCTCGGTCACTGAGGACAACGGCCGGCTCGTCTTCGACACGACCAAGACCAACGAGGCCCGAGTCGTGCCGCTCCCCCGGTTTCTCGTCGACCAGGTTGCGCAGTTGTGCGCCGGCAAGGATGACGACGAGCTCGTCTTCGAGGGCCAGCGGGGCGGTGTCCTGCGGAACCGGAACTTCAACCGGCGCACCTTCGCGCCGGCCGCACTCAGCATCGGTGAACCTAACCTCACCCCGCACGGTCTGCGGCACACCGCAGCCTCGCTGGCGATCGCCGCGGGAGCCAACGTGAAGGTCGTTCAGCAGATGCTCGGGCACAAGACCGCGAGCATGACGCTGGACCTCTATGGACACCTGTTCCCGGACCAGCTGGATGACGTTGCGGACCGTCTCGACGTCATCGGCCGGACGGCCGCGGCGAATCTTGCGGACTTTTTGCGGACTAGCCGGGATGTGAGGGTTGTTCCCGGAGTGGCCGCCGCAGGCCTGTGACCTGCGGTTTTATGGGTGGGCCCGGCCGGGATCGAACCGACGACACCCGCGGTGTAAACGCGGTGCTCTGCCAACTGAGCTACAGGCCCCTGCCCGGCCCGGTGGCCGTTGCCGAGGCGCGAGAAATTCTGTCAGACCCGTCACACCGACGCCGTAGTCGAGCGCAGCTCGGCCAGGGCGGCCCTATAGCCGGCGAAGTCACGCGGCTCCCCCGGACCGTTGAGGAGGACCCATCGGACCACCGCGTCCCGGTCGACAAGGAACGTACCGCGCAGCGCGAACCCGGTCTGCTCCCAGAAGACCCCGTATGCGCGTGCGGTCTCCCCGTGCGGCCAGAAGTCGCTGAGCAGCGGGAAGAAGTAGCCCTCGGCGTCGGCCCACGCGCGGATCGACTCCATCGGGTCGCACGAGATGCCGAGGACCTGGACATCGTCGTCCTCGAAGTCCTCCAGATGGTCGCGGATCTCGCGGAACTCACCGGTGCAGATCCCCGAGAACGCGAACGGGTAGAACACGACCACGACGTGCTTCTCGCCCCGGAAGTCCTCGAGCGAGATCGTCTCGCCGTACTGGTTACGCAGCCGGAACGGCGGCGCCATGTCACCGACGCCTAGCAGGCCGCCGGCGGCAGGGGTCGAGTCGGTCATGCGGATAGTGTCCGCTTCACCGGCGCTGGCCGCGCGGCGCCACGAGCCGGACCGCGCTCCACTCCGCGCTGACGTTCGCACCACCCGCGGTGTGCAGCCCCGCCGTGACCGCGGCCTCCTCGATCTCGCTGGCCTCGACATGGTCGGGGTGGCCGGCCTTGGGCGTCAGAAGGACCACGAAGCCGCCGTCGGCGAGGTTGGTCTTGGCGTCGACGAGCGTGTCGACGAGGTCGTCGTCGCCCTGCCGGAACCACATCAGGACCGCGTCCGCGACATCTCCGTAGTCCTCGTCCTCCAGCTCGGTCGTCGTGACGTCCTCGATGGCTAAGCGCAGCTCGTCGTCGACGTCACTGTCCCAGCCGATCTCCTGCACGACCTGGCTCGCCCCGAACCCCAGCTTGGCCAGTGCCCCGCCAGCCGATCCGGGTGACGCCGCGTGCGCGGTCGAACCCACGGTCCTGTCCCCTTCGTGCGTTGTTCCTGCAAGCGGTAACCACGGTAGTGGGTGACACGGCGCGCTGGCACGAGGTGCACAGTCCGTGGACCCGGGTCGCGGTACGCCGTCGCCGTCGCTGGACACGCCTCCTCCCGACCTGAGCGACAGTGGGAGGATGGTCCTGACTCACCTGCACACCCTGCAGACGAACGACAGCCACACCGTCGTGGCCGCCTGAAAGGACGATGCACCGTGGCACGACAGGAAGCCGGACCCATCCTCAACGGCATCCCGAGCCAGCTCCCCGACACCGATCCGGAGGAGACCCACGAATGGCTCGAGTCCCTTGACGGAGTCATCGACACCGCCGGTCGCACCCGCGCGCGATACGTCATGCTCAAGCTCCTCGAGCGCGCCCGAGAGCAGCAGGTCGGCGTCCCCTCACTGACGGCGACGGACTACATCAACACCATCAGTCCCGAGCAGGAGCCGTGGTTCCCCGGCGACGAGGAGGTCGAGCGCGAGTACCGCCGGTGGATCCGGTGGAACGCCGCGATCATGGTCCACCGCGCCCAGCGGCCGGGAATCGGCGTCGGCGGCCACATCTCGACATACGCCTCCGCGGCGACGCTCTACGAGGTCGGGATGAACCACTTCTTCCGCGGGCCGGACCACCCGGGCGGCGGCGACCAGGTCTTCTTCCAGGGGCACGCCTCCCCCGGCATGTACGCGCGGGCCTTCCTCGAAGGCCGGCTCACCGAGGACCAGATGGACGGCTTCCGCCAGGAGAAGAGCCACATCGTCGACGGGGTGATCCGGGCCTTCCCGTCCTACCCGCACCCCCGGCTGATGCCGGACTTCTGGCAGTTCCCGACGGTGTCGATGGGCATCGGCCCGATGAACGCGATCTACCAGGCGCAGTTCAACAAGTACCTCCATCTGCGCGGCCTCAAGGACACGTCGCAGCAGCACGTCTGGGCGTTCCTCGGCGACGGCGAGATGGACGAGCCGGAGTCGCGTGGCCTCCTGCAGATCGCCGCCAACGAGGAGCTCGACAACCTCACCTTCGTGATCAACTGCAACCTGCAGCGGCTCGACGGCCCGGTTCGCGGCAACGGCAAGATCATCCAGGAGCTCGAGGCGTTCTTCCGCGGCGCCGGATGGAACGTCATCAAGGTGATCTGGGGCCGCGGCTGGGACCGGCTGCTCGCGGCGGACCGCGACGGGGCACTCGTCCACGTCATGAACTCGACCAGCGACGGCGACTATCAGACGTTCCGGGCCAACGACGGCGCCTACGTCCGGGAGCACTTCTTCGGTCGCGACCCGCGCATCCGCGCGATGGTCGAGAGCTGGTCCGACGACGATGTGTGGTGGAAGCTCAAGCGGGGCGGCCACGACTACCGCAAGGTCTACGCCGCATACCAGGCCGCTCTGAACCACACCGGGCAGCCGACGGTCGTCCTCGCCAAGACGATCAAGGGCTACAGCCTCGGCTCGCACTTCGCCGGTCGCAATGCGACCCACCAGATGAAGAAGATGACGCTGGACGACCTCAAGCTCTTCCGGGACGACATGCGCATCCCGATCTCGGACGAGCAGCTCGAGGCCGACCCGTACCAGCCGCCGTACTACCACCCGGGCAAGGACAACAAGGCGATCCAGTACATGCTCGAGCGCCGGGCCGCCCTCGGCGGCAACGTGCCGTCGCGGCGGGTGCAGCACGACTCGCTGAAACTCCCGGGCGACGACGCGTACGCGCAGCTGAAGAAGGGGTCCGGCAAGCAGGAGATCGCCACGACCATGGCGTTCGTCCGGCTGCTCAAGGACCTCATGCGCGACAAGGAGTTCGGCTCGCGGGTGGTCCCGATCATCCCCGACGAGGCGCGCACCTTCGGGATGGACTCGTTCTTCCCGACCATCAAGATCTACAACCCGCACGGGCAGAACTACACGCCGGTCGACGCCGAGCTCATGCTGGCCTACCGCGAGTCCGAGAAGGGTCAGATCCTCCACCTCGGCATCGACGAGGCCGGGTCGCTCGCCGCCTTCACGGCGGTCGGCACGTCGTATGCGACGCACGGTGAGCCGATGGTGCCGATCTACGTCTTCTACTCGATGGTCGGGTTCCAGCGGACGGGGGACGGGATCTGGGCGGCGACCGACCAGATGTCGCGCGGGTTCCTCATCGGCGCGACAGCCGGCCGGACGACGTTGACCGGTGAGGGCCTGCAGCACGCCGACGGGCACTCACCGCTGCTCGCCTCGACGAACCCGGCGGTGGTGTCCTACGACCCGGCGTACGGCTACGAGATCGCGCACATCGTCCAGGACGGGCTGCGCCGGATGTACGGGGACAACCCGGAGAACGTCGTCTACTACCTGACCGTCTATAACGAGCCGCTCGTGCAGCCCAAGGAGCCGGAGAACGTCGACGTCGAGGGAATCATCCGCGGGATGTACCTCCTGTCGCCGGCCAAGACCGACGGCTGGGAGCACCAGCCGGCGCGAGCTCAGCTGCTGGCGTCGGGCGTGGGCGTGCCCTGGGCGCTCGAGGCGCAGCAGCTGCTGGCCGAGGACTTCGGGGTCGCCGCCGACGTGTGGTCGGTGACCTCCTGGAGTGAGCTGCGGCGCGACGGGATGGCCTGCGACGAGCAGGAGTTCCTGCGACCCGAGGCCGAGCAGCGGGTGCCGTGGGTGACCCAGAAGCTCGCCGACGCGCCCGGGCCCGTGCTGGCGGTGTCCGACTACATGCGCGCCGTGCAGGACCAGATCGCGCAGTTCGTCCCGGGCGACTTCATGTCCCTCGGCGCCGACGGGTTCGGCTTCTCCGACACCCGCCCGGCGGCGCGGCGGTTCTTCCACATCGACGGCCCATCGCTCGCGGTGCGAACGTTGCAGCTGCTGGCCAAGCGGGGCGAGGTTCCGGCGGACTACGCGGCCAAGGCGGCGGAGAAGTACCGCCTTCACGACGTCACGGCCGGGACGAGCGGCAACGCGGGCGGCGAGAGCTAGCCGCAGCCGCCCCTCAGGACAATGGCGGCTCAGCGCTCGGCTTCCCGAGCGCTGA
>DATLPT010000286.1:0-2184 GCA_035535635.1 Lapillicoccus sp.
GCGACGGTCCTCAACCGGGCCACCGCCAGCAGGTTCTGGACCGGGTCGGGCAGCGCGCCGTAGCGGTCGCGCAGCTCCTCCTCGATCCCGACGACCTCGGACTCCTCGACGACGGCCGCGAGCTTCTTGTACGCCTCGAGCCGCAGCCGTTCGCCCGGCACGTAGTCGTGCGGCAGGTGCGCGTCGACGGGCAGCTCGATCTTGATCTCCTGGAACTGGGTCTCGCCCTCGCCCTTGAAGTCGGCGACCGCCTCTCCGACCAGCCGGACGTAGAGGTCGAACCCGACGCCCTCGATGTGGCCGGACTGCTCACCGCCCAACAGGTTTCCCGCGCCGCGGATCTCGAGGTCCTTCATGGCGACCTGCATCCCCGCGCCGAGATCGGTGTGGCTGGCTACGGTCATCAGCCGGTCGTGCGCCGTCTCGGTGAGGGGTTTGTCCGGCGGATACATGAAGTAGGCGTATGCCCGTTCGCGCCCGCGTCCCACCCGACCCCTGAGCTGGTGCAGCTGGCTCAGGCCGAGGACGTCTGCCCGGTCGACGATCAGGGTGTTGGCGTTGGAGATGTCGAGCCCGGTCTCCACGATCGTCGAGCAGACGAGGACGTCGAACCGCTTCTCCCAGAAGTCGAGAACCACCTGCTCGAGCCGGTGCTCGCTCATCTGGCCGTGAGCGGTGGCGATCCGGGCTTCCGGAACCAGCTCGCGCAGGCGGCTGGCCGCCCGCTCGATCGACGCGACCTTGTTGTGGACGAAGAAGACCTGGCCCTCACGAAGCAGCTCGCGCCGGATCGCGGCGGTGACCTGCCGCTCTTCGTACCCGCCGACGTAGGTGAGGACCGGGTGCCGCTCCTCGGGAGGCGTTGCGAGAGTGGACATCTCGCGGATCCCAGTCACCGCCATCTCAAGGGTTCGCGGGATCGGAGTGGCCGACATGGCGAGAACGTCGACGGCGGTTCGCAGGGTCTTGAGCCGTTCCTTGTGCTCGACGCCGAACCGCTGCTCCTCGTCGACGACGACGAGCCCGAGATCCTTGAACCGGACCTCCGGCTGGAGCAGCCGGTGGGTTCCGATGACCACGTCCACCCGGCCGTCGGCGAGCCCGTCGAGGACCTCGCGGGCCTCCTTGTCGCTCTGGAACCGGCTGAGCGCCTTCACCGTGACCGGGAACGGCGCATACCGCTCGGAGAAGGTGTTGAAGTGCTGGGTGACCAGCAGCGTCGTGGGGACCAGAATCGCGACCTGCTTGCCCTCTTGGACGGACTTGAACGCCGCCCGCACGGCGATCTCCGTCTTGCCGTACCCGACGTCGCCACAGATGAGGCGGTCCATCGGGACCTCCTTCTCCATGTCGGCCTTGACCTCGTCGATCGACGACAGCTGGTCGGGCGTCTCGACGTAGGCGAACGCGTCCTCGAGCTCCCGCTGCCACGGCGTGTCCGGCCCGAATGCGTGACCCTTGGTCGCCATGCGCGCGCTGTAGAGCCGGATGAGGTCGGCGGCGATCTGCTTGACGTAGCGGCGAGCCCGGGCCTTGGTCTTGTGCCAGTCCGACCCGCCCAGCCGGTTGAGGGTCGGCGCCTCGCCGCCGACGTACTTCGTCACCTGGTCCAGCTGGTCGGTGGGGACGTAGAGGCGGTCGGCGGGCTGACCCCGTTTTGAGGACGCGTACTCGATCACCAGGTACTCGCGCGTAGCGCCCTGGACGGTCCGCTGGACCATCTCGACGAACCGCCCGACGCCGTGTTGCTCGTGCACGACGTAGTCGCCGGGACGCAGCTGTAGCGGGTCCACCTGGTTCCGGCGCCGCGACGGCATCCGCCGCATGTCGCGGGTGCCGGTCCCACCGGGCTGGCCGGTCAGGTCCTGTTCGGTGACGACCGCGAGCATATGGCCAGGGTCGACGAACCCACGTCCCAGCGAACCGGTGGTGATGTGGACCAGCCCGGACTCGATCTCGCCGCCCAGTTCCTCCAACGTCGACGCGACGTCGTGCTCGGCCAGCACCTCGTGGACCCGCCGGGCGAGCCCGTGGCCGTCGGTGACCACGACGACGCGCCAGCCGTCCCCGACCCAGGACCGCAGCCGCGCGACGGCGGCCTCGGTGTCCCCACGGAACGGCTCGACGTCGGCCGTACCGAGGTCGATCCGCTCGACGCCGTCGTCGCCGTCCGCGAGCTCGGCC
>DATLPT010000287.1:0-3528 GCA_035535635.1 Lapillicoccus sp.
TCGCACGCGCCGAGGGCCCGCGCCGGCAACAGGTAGCGGCCGCGGCCGATCCACTTCATGGCCAGGTCGAACCCGTGGCCCTCCTGGCCGAGGATGTAGTCGTTCGGAACCCGAACGTCCTTGAACACCAACGACGCCGGCCCCCACTCGCCCATGGTGTCGATCGGGGCCGACGTACACCCTCGGTCGCGGTCGACGAGGAAGCAGGTCACGCCGCCGTCGGCTCCCTTCGCCTTGTCCGTAACCGCGAACACCATGACGTAGTCGGCCTCGTTGCCTCCGGTGATGAAGGTCTTCTCGCCGTTGATCACCCATTCGTCGCCCTCGCGACGGGCGCTGGTGCGGATGGCGCGCGCGTCCGACCCGGCGCCGGGCTCGGTGATGGCGAAGCACGACTTCCGCTTCCCGGCGATCGTCGGACGAAGGTATGCGTCCTGCTGCGCCTCGTTCGCCTCGTACAGGATGTTGTCGGCACTTCCACCGAACGAGAACGGCAGGAAGCTGCGACCGAGCTCGATCTCGGTGAGGGCGGTCATCACCGCGGACAGGCCCATGCCGCCGTAGGCCTCCGGCGTCTGGATCCCGAAGAAGCCGGCCTGTTTCGCCACGTCCTGGAGCCGGTGCATCTCCTCGACCGGGAGGCCCCGTTCACTGCGCCGCTCACGGGCCAGCGCGTCCGGCTCGAGGGGAAGGAGCTCCCTGGTGACGAAGGTGCGGACCCAGGACCGGATCTCCTTCTCTTCTTCGCTGAGGGCCAGGTCGACCATGCGCACTCCTTCGCGTCGTCCGTTCGTCCTGTCGGCGCTGCGAACGCCATCATGAGCCATGGTCACGGCCGACGACACACCGCCCGAGCCGCCGTCCTGGTTCGAGGCATCCGATCAGGTCCTGGAGCCGCTCCTGAACGCCCGGTCCCTGATCGCGCTGCTCCAGGGCGCGGAGGCAGTCGGTTTGTTCCGGGCGATGCGCACCGCGACGACGACGGGTGAGCTGGCCGAGGCGACCGGGTTGACCGAGCAGCGGGTGCGCGATGTCTGCGCGGCCCTCGTCGCGAACCAGGTGGTCGTGGAGGACTCGTCCGGTGTCCGACTCAGTCCGGCCTGGGACGTTTTGACCGGGCCCTCGGCGTTCAGCCCCGTCGCGTCTGCGCTGGTCGCCGCCGAGGTCATGGCCCGGGAGCTCAGGAACCTCTCTGGCGCAAGTGGCTGGACAACCTTGTCCGAGACCGAGCGGCTGGCCTATGCCACGGCGGTCTCGCCGAACCCGTTCTCGGACGCCATGGTCGCTCTGGTCGGCGCCCGTGCGGCGACGCCGCCAGTGGTCCGAGAGCGTCTCCGGGACGACGACCGGATCCTCGAGCTCGGTTGTGGGGCCGCCGGACAGCTCCTCTGCACGCTCCGGGCGTTTCCCGGGGTGACAGCGGTCGGCGTGGAGCGCTCAGCCGACCTTGCCGCCGAGGCGAGACGGCGGTCGGAGGCGCTCGGGGTCGCCGGCCGGTTGGAGGTCATCGTTGGTGACGCGGCGACGGTGCGGCTCGAGGAGGAGTTCGATGTCGTCGCGTGGAGCCAGTTCTTCTTTCCCACGGAGAACCGCGCCGGGGCCCTCGCCACGGCGTACGCCGCTCTTCGCCCGGGCGGCCTGATCGTCGCGCCGCTGCTGGCTCACGACCCGACGGACGAGGCGGAGGCCTCCGGCACCGAAGCGCGCAGTGTCGCGTTGACGCGGGTCGTCCACGGCGGATGGGGGGTGCCGGCGCGGTCGGCCGCGGAGCTCGTCGAGGAGGTGACGGCGGCAGGGTTCACTGACGCGGTGGCCGCCGCGACGCCGGGAACCGGCATCTCGGTCGTCGCCGCGACCCGTCCTTGACGGGTTACGCGATTCCTGCCCTCCGCCTGCTGGTCCGGTGGGACGCTTGACGGTGCTGGGGCGGTCCACTGTCGATCCGACCCGAGGAGGTCCCTATGCTCAATCGCGCATCCGTCACCGCCAACATCCCCGCCGCCGACCTCGACCGGGCCCGGTCGTTCTACGCGGACACGCTCGGCATGACGCCGTCGTCGGAGATGGCCGACGCCGGCATGCTCATCTACCGCACCGACGGCGGGACGACGTTCCAGGTCTACCAGACCGAGTTCGCCGGCCAGGCCGGTCACACCATCGCCCAGTTCCACGTCGACGACGTCGAGGGGGAGGCCCGCGCCCTGCAGGGGAAAGGGGTCGCGCTGGAGACCTACGACATGCCGGGGGTCACCTGGGACGACGGCGTCGCGGACATGGGCGGCATCGGCAAGGCGGCCTGGTTCAAGGACAGCGAGGGCAACATCCTCTGCATCGACTCGGGCTACCCGGAGGGCTGAGCTACCGGTCGCGGGCCACCAGCGTCGGCCGGGCGATCTGCACCGTCATCCGGGTCAGGCCGATCCGCACCGACGCGCGGTGGGCCAAGTGCTGCGCGACGAGCGCGGTCACCACGGCGGGTACCAGCCCCGCCAGGAGTAGTCCGAACCGCGCCCCGAGCGTCTCGTCGATGTACCCCACCACCGGGCCGCCGACCGCGCCGCTGCCCATGAACGCGAGCAGGTAGATCGCGACGATGCGTCCGCGCAAGTGCTCGGGAACGGTCAGCTGGACCAGTGACTGTGCGGAGGTGAGGAAGCCCAGGTTCGCCGCACCGACGAGGACGACGAGCAGAGTCAGCGCCACCTGGCTCATTCCGAAGGACGCGAGCACCTGGGCCGCCGCCAGAAGCCCGGCGGCGGCGGCGATCGTCCTCAGCCGCAGCGGGTTCCGGCGTCGGGCGGAGACGAGCGCGCCGCACAGCGCTCCCGCGGCGGCCGCACCGTTGAGGATCCCGGCGCCGAGCGCGCCGGAGCCGAACTCGTTCTTCGCGAACGCGGCGAGAGTGACGGGCAGGCTGACGGTGAAGAACCCGAAGGTGCCCACCATCACCGTCGGCCAGAGCACGGTCGGGTGCGTTGCCGCATACCGGAGCCCGTTCCGCAGTCCCGTTGCCGTCTGCTGCCCTCCGGGTGGAGAGGGCTGGCCGGGGAGCCGGATCAGCGCGAGAGCGGTCAGTGGACCGAGGTAGCTGACCGCGTTGAGCAGGAATGCCCATCCCGGTCCCACGAGTCCCACCAGAAGCCCGCCGATGAGCGGGCCGACCAGTCCGCCGATCTGGAAGGTCGACGACACCATGCTGATCGCGCTACGGACCTGTCCGACGCCGACGATCTCGGTGACGAACGCCTGGCGGACGGGGTTGTCGACGGCCGCCACGGCGCCGAGGGCCGTGGCGAGAACATAGACGTGCCAAGCCCGCACGGCACCGGTGAGGGTCAGGGCCGCGAGGACGGCGGCGACGAGAGCCATGCCGCCCTGAGTGGCCCGGAGTACTCGTCGCTTGGGCAGCCGGTCGGCCAGGACGCCGGCGTGGAGGCCGAGGAGCAACGTGGGGAGGAACTGGAACGCCGTCGTCAGCCCGACCGCTGTCGGACTGTCGGTCAGCGTGAGGACGAGCCAGTCCTGGGC
>DATLPT010000288.1:0-5107 GCA_035535635.1 Lapillicoccus sp.
CCGACGATGACGACGTTGCGGTGGTCGTGGAAGTCGACCCGCGACAGGGTCTGGATACCGACGACGGCCACGGTGGCGAACATGGCCAGAGCCGCACCACCGAGGACCGGGTGGGGGATGCTCGCGACGATCGCGCCTGCCTTGGGGATCAGGCCTATGACGATCATGATCGCGCCGGCCGTGGCGACGACGTACCGGCTCCGCACCCGGGTCAGCCGGACCAGGCCGACGTTCTCGGCGAAGCACGTGTAGGGGAACGAGTTGAAGACGCCACCGATCGTGGTGGCCAGGCCGTCGGCGCGCAGTGCCCGCGCGATGTCGTCCTTGGTGATCCGCTTCTCGACGATCTCGCCGGTGGCGAAGACGTCACCGGTCGTCTCGACCGCGGTGATGAGCATGACGACGACCATCGAGATGATCGCGGCGAAGCTGAACTTCGGCCAGCCGAAGTAGAACGGCGTGGTCAGGCCGAACCAGGAGGACTGCCCGACCGCGTCGAAGTGCGCGTCGCCGAGGATCCAGGCCACCAGGGTGCCGATGACCAGACCGAGCAGGACGGCGACGGTCGCCATGAACCCTCGGAAGACCCGCTGGATGATGACGATCAGGGCAAGGGTGCCGACCGCATACGCGACGTTCTTGCCGCTGGTCGGGTCGAGCGTAGGGCCGGCGCCACCGGCGGCGTCGTTGGCCGCGACCGGCAGCAGGGCGATACCGATGATGGTGATGACCGTGCCGGTGACGACCGGCGGGAAGAACTTGATCAGCCGGCTGAAGTACGGCGCGATGAAGAAGGTGAACAGCCCCGCGACGATGACCGCGCCGTAGATGACGACCAGGCCCTCAGTGCCGCCGCCGGCGGCGAGGCCGATGGCGATCATCGGCGAGACCGCGGTGAAGGTGACGCCCTGGAGGAGCGGCAGCTTGACGCCGACCTTCCAGAAGCCGATCGACTGGATGATCGAAGCGATGCCGCAGGTGAACAGGTCGGCGTTGATGAGGTGGATCAGCTGCTCGGTGGTGAGGCCGATCGCGTTGGCGAGCAGGATCGGCACGATGACCGCGCCGGCGTAGAAGGCGAGCACGTGCTGGAAGCCGTAGATCGCCAGCTTCGGGGCAGGCAGGACTTCGTCGACGGGGTGTTTGGGAGGCGCCGGACGCTCGGCGACGGAAGTAGCGGTCATTGCGCACCTGAGTTTCTGTGAGGAGCTCGCAGGGTTTCGGTATGCGGAATCTCATTTACGGATGACGGAACTTTAGACGTGACCCAGGTCACGGTCAACGGTTTGTTGAAGAAAAATCGACGTCGGTCAGGCCGACGAGTGCCGGTTCAGGTAGTTGTAGACGGTGAAGCGCGTGACGCCCAGCGCCTCGGCGACGGTCTCCGCCGAGCGCCGCATCTCGAAGGCGCCCCGCTCCTCCAGCAACCGCACCGCCTGCTGCTTGCCGGCGCGGGGCAGTCCGGCGAGTGGAGCCCCCAGCTCGCGCTCGACGTCGGCGATGAGCCGCGCCAGTCCGTCGGAGAGGTCCGCGGCCTCCGCGGGGGCCTCACCCGAAGCGCCAGCGAGCCGGACGTGGACGACCGGCCCACCGTCGAGCTCGACGGCGACGTCGTCGGGACCCGCCAGCGCGGCGTCGACGACCTCACCACCGACTCGCCGGAGCAGCGGGGCGAGCGCCTCCTCGAGGGTGCGGGCGTCGGGGTGCCGGGCGATCACGGGGTCGCTCTGTCGCCGTCGATCCGTTCCAGCTGCAAGGTGACCCGCGTTGCGCCGGAGGCCAGCGCCGCGGCGAGGACGTTGCCGAGGGCCGGGAGCAGGACGCGGTCGTCACCCTCTACCGAGGTGCCGAACGGGCCGAGGTCGGCGTCGAGCCCGGCCTCGGTGAGCAGGGCCGCCGAGTGGGTTACGTGTTCAGGGATCTCGCCCTCGCCCACGAAGGGCTCGGTCGTGAACTCGGCGCGGACGCGCATACCGAAACGGTAGCCCTGCGCGGCCACGTCAGGGCAGCGTCGCGGGGGACCGTCGATGCGACGATGAGGAGATGGAGCCGAGGGTGGCCCGCAGCGAGGTGACGGCCGACCAGGCGGCCGACCTGCTCGGTGTGCGGCTGCAGACGATCTACGCCTACGTGAGCCGCGGTCTGCTCACTCGCCACCGCCGGACCAACGAGGCGGGGCACCGCGTCTCGGTCTTCCCGCTCGAGGAGGTGCTGCGACTGGCCGGTGAGCGGACCCGCGTCCGGACCGGTTCGCTGGAGGTGCTCGTCGAGACCGACGTGACGCTGCTCGACCCCAAGGGCACGCTGTCGTTCCGGGGCCACGACGCCGTGGCGCTGTCGACGCGCCCGTTCGAGGAAGTGGCGGCGCTGGTGTGGGCGGTCCCACCCGTCGGCGACTGGGAGGCGGCCCAGGACGACCGCGCCGTGGTCCGGGCCGCCTCGTCGGCGCTGGCCCCCGGCGCAACGGATGCCGACCGGATCCGGGCCGCGGTCCTCGCCCTCGCCAGCGCCGACGCGGCGCGCGACGACCTCAAGCCCGACCACGTCGTCGCCGTTGGTCGCCGGGCGATCGCCGGCGGGATCGTCGCGTTGGGTGGTCCGGAGACGGGGTCCGTCGCGGAGCGGCTGTGGTCCGCGCTGGGAGGCGCGCCCGCCCACGAGGGGATGGCGGCCCTCAACGCCGCGCTGGTCCTCCTCATCGACCACGAGCTGGCCGCGTCGACCATGGCCGCTCGCATCGCCGCGGGCACCGGTGCCGACCCGTGGCTGGTCCTGCTGACCGGGCTGGCCGCCCTCGGCGGCGGCCGGCACGGGCGCAGCAGCGTCGCGGCCGCGGGCCTGCTCGACACGGTACGGCGCGAAGGGGCGCGCGGCCTCGACCGGTATGCGGCGGAGGTCGGTGACGTGGGGATCCCCGGATTCGGGCACAAGGTCTACGTCGATGCGGACCCGCGAGCCGAGGTGCTGCTCGATCACGTCGCGCGACTGGACCCCGACGGGTGGCCCGCGGTGGAGGAGCTGCTCCTGACCGTCAGCCGCCGGTTCGGACTGAGCCCGAACGTCGACCTGGGGCTGGCCGCGTTGGTGCAGGCGTGCGGGTGGCCGAAGGCTAGCGGCGAGACCGTCTTCGCGCTGAGCCGCATGGTCGGATGGGTCGCGCACGCCATGGAGGAGTACCCGCAGGGCCTGCGGTTCCGGCCGCGGGCCGTCTACACGGGCGACGCCCGCGAATCGGGGTGATAACGACCGGAATTCCGGCCGTTTTCACCCGATCCGTTGCTCCCTCAGCGGGACGTCAGCGGCGGGACCGGTTGCGGCGGAGGCGGACCCGAATACCGGGCACTGGGCCGGATGATCTTGCGGTCACGGGCCTGCTCGAGGATGTGCGCCGTCCACCCCATCGCGCGGCTCACCGCGAAGGTGGGCGTGAACATCTCACGAGGGATTCCGCACTCGTGCATGACGACGCCGGCGTAGAACTCGACGTTGGCGCGGAGGGTTCGGTCGGGACGGGCCGCGTCCAGGGCGTCGTCGATGGCTCGTTCCGCGGCGACGGCGAGGTCGGCGAGCGGGCCGCCGAGCTCCTCGGCGGTCTCGCGGAGTAGCTCCGAGCGCGGGTCCTTGCCGCGGTAGATCGCGTGGCCGAAACCCATGATCCGGTTCCCGGCGGCCAGCTGGGTGTCGGCCCACGGGCGGGCGTTGTCAGGAGTGCCGATGGCGTCGAGGGAGTCAAGGGCCCGGCTAGGAGCTCCGCCGTGCAGGGGCCCGGAGAGCGCTCCGAGCGCGGCGACGACGCCGGCCGCGACGTCGGCGCCCGTGGAGGCGACCACCCGAGCCGTGAAGGTCGAGGCGTTGAACCCGTGGTCGACGGTGAGGCAGAGGTACCGTTCGAGGGCCATAACGTGCTCGTCGGTGGGCTCCTCGCCGGTGATCATCCAGAGGTGGTTCGCGGTGTAGCCGAGGTCGGGCCGCGGGCCGACCGGGTCGAGCCCCTGGCTGCGCCGGTATGCGGCGGCGGTCAGCACCGGAACCTGGGCGGCAACCCGGATGGCGTCGCGCTCGCGCTGCTCGGGCGTGAGGTCCCACACCGGTTGGAGCCCCAGTCCGCCACCGAGCATGGACAGGGCGGTGCGCAGCCGGGTCATCGGATTCGTCGCCGGTGGCGTGTCGGCGGCCAGGCCGTCGAGAGCCTGGACGACCTCGTCCGGGAGCAGTTGGCCGTCAGCGATGGTGGCGCGGAACGCGGCGAGCTCGTCCGGATCGGGAAGGTGGCCGCGCAGGAGGAGGTGCCAGACCTCTTCGATCGAGCACGAGCGGGCCAGGTCGACGGCGTCGTACTGGCGGTAGTGGTAAAACCCCTCCTGCCCGCGGACGTCGGACAACGCGGTCGTCGCCACGATCACCCCCGCCAGGCCGGGTGGCGCGACGAGGGCCTCGGGCGGCGGCGTCGACAAGGCTGGCGTGGCAACGGTGGTCATGTCGATCACGGTCCGCTCTGCGTGGGCAGCGGTCAACGTTGACAACGTCAATGCGGCAGGACCTCAGCCCAGCGGCCGTCACGGGTTTGTCGGTCGACGGCGCTGCCCCTGGTTGTGTTTGGTGTCGACATGGAGCTCGTGTTGCGCCTCACGGATGAGGAAGGGCAACGCTTGCGTGAGCAGGCTGAGCTGGAGAAGTGCTCGGACGAGGATGTTGTCCTCACTGCGTTTCGCGGTACCAGCAACTGCTCGACCGACTCAAGGAGACATAACAACTACTTCGGGGGGAGCGAGGACGCATACCGGACTCCGAGGTCGACCCACCGGGCGAGGTCGGCGTCGGACTCGACCCCCGCGCTGTCGACCCGGAACCAGCCGTCCATCTCCTTGCCGCGCATGACCATTCGACCAGCGTGCGGCTGTGAGGCGATCTCGTCGCTCTGCGCCGGGTCGCCGCGAAGCATCAGCCCGCCCTGGCCGCTGGCCGCGACGGCCATGTTGCCGGCGACAAGGAAGGCCAGGCCACCGAACATCCTCATCTCGGTGACGTTGTCGACGTCCTGGACCTCGGTGCGGATCCGGTTGGCGAGCTCCTCGTCGTAGGCCATGCCGTCAGCATGGCGCACGGC
>DATLPT010000289.1:0-7878 GCA_035535635.1 Lapillicoccus sp.
ACGTGGCCGCACCGCCGAGCGGGCAGACCTACCAGATGTGGTTGCAGGCGGCCGGGGGCAACTTCGTCTCCGCCGGGCTGGTGCCTCCGGGTCCGAACGAGACCGTCCTCCTCCAGGGCGACGCGGCCACCGCCCAGGGCGCCGGCGTCTCGGTTGAGCCGAGCGGCGGCTCGCCTCAGCCGACGACGACGCCGATCGCCCTCTTCGCGTTCACCTGACGCGGCCGCTCAGGCCGATCGACGCCGTTCCCGAGGCTCGCGCCGGCACTCCACGCACGCCTCGATGACCACGACGTGGATCCCGGACAGGTGCTCGTCGGCGAGCGCCAGGCACGAGGGGCAGCGGCCGCCCCAGCCGTCGCGTAGGTCGTAGACCTCGCCACACCAGGGGTTGTCGCACCACGCCAGCGCGGCGACGACGTCGTCTTTCGTCATGGCCACCTCGAGGTCTCTCATCGCCGTTGCTCCTTGAGTCCAGTCTCGCTCCAGCCGAACACCCGGCTCGGGAGGACACGCGGCCCACGAGTATCACGCAGGAACGACAGCCGTCCTGCTTCGATGGATCACCACGGTCGAGAGGCGTCGACGCGGGCCACCGATCCGGTTGAAGGAGAGTCCATGGCTGCGAAGAATGCCGCGCCGGCAGTGGCGGGTCCGACGCCGGCGGCCACATCGGCGGTAACGCCGGTGCTCGGCATCGGCAAGGGGATCACCGTGAGCGTGGTCGTCGCGCTGTTCGTCGCCCTGGGCGAGATCAACCGGCTCTCGGGCCAGGTTCTGGACGACAAGGCCCGACCCTGGTCGTTCACGGCCCTGATGGGGCCAGGTGCCCTCGGAAGCGTCGAGGGCTGGACGGCGACGTTCCCGGCATATGCCTCCGAGCGCGCCGAGTGGCTGGTGATGTACGTCGCCCTCGACGTCGTTCTCATCGCGCTCTATGGGATCGTTGTCGCCGGTTGGCTGGCCGGCCAGGGCGCCCACTCCCTCGCGTGGGTGCTCCGCTTCCTGGCCGTGGTCGACGTGCTCGAGGACGCCTTCGCGCTGGTGACGACGTCCACCGGGTCGGCTGCGCTCGCCAAGGTCACGGCGTACGTGTCGGTCCTGAAGTGGCTGGTGGTCTTCGCCGCGCTTGCGGTCGTCGTCTACGGCGTCCTCCAACCCGGCGTCCGCGCGTTGATCTCGGTGTGGCTGCGCGGCTTCTACCTGCAACGGTTCTCGATCCTCGCCGTGATCCCGCTGGCGGTGCTCACCATTCCCGCGGGGTCGGACCTGCTCGACCAGCTTCCCGATGTCCAGCGCCGATGGGTCTGGGACGGGCAGGGCCTGCTCCACTTCCTCGCGGCCGCGGTCAGTGTCGCCGTGGTCACGGTCGGTGTCCTCGTGCTCGGCCGACTGCGGTCCGGTGCCATGTGGCATCGGACCGATCGGTCCGTCGCCGCCGAGCCGCCGGCAAACCTCTGGCTTGGGCTGCTCGTCCCGGCGGTCGTCGCCGTCGCGCTGGTCGTCATCTGGGTCCGTGGTGGCGGTGCGCCTTGGAGCATGCCGGGCCTCGAGCCGGAGCGGCTCATGGCCTTCCTCGCGGTCCCGCTCATCATCATCGGGATGTCGGCGCTGATCCGGTGGCGGCTGAACGCAGCCGGCGGAACGTCGACGTGGTGGACGGCGCACTTCGAGGCCCTGCCGCACCGCGTACCGACAGCCGAGGTCAAGAGGGCGATGGTCCTCGCGGGTGACATCCTCACCGCCATCTCTATCGTCGTGGCCGCCGTTGGGCTGGTGCGCTCATTCACCGCCGTCGTGGCACTCGCGGCGGTCGACCTCGGCGGCACCTGGCGCGGACTGCCGTTGCTGCTGCTGGGTTTCGCCCTCGCCGTCCTCGGCTGGCCGGTGGCCCGCTGGCTCGTCTTGTTCGTTACGGACGACACCCTCGTCGGCGGCGTCCACGCCAGCCGGAACTGGTGGCAGAAGGTACGAGCCACCCTGACGCCCACCGTCGACGTGCCGAGCAACCTCGGCCTGCGCCTGGGCGTGCTCGTTGCCGGCATCGCCCTCTTCTTCGTGGTCGGGGGGTTCGCGGCCGCCTTCGGAAGCGGTCTCGGCGTCATCGCCACGTCGCTGCTCGCCCTCCTGGCGGCGACACTGGTGGTCGGCGGCACTGTCGTCGTTGTTCAGGACCGCAAGGCGCCAGAAGTATTCTGGTACAAGGGCATTCGGCTGCGGTCGCTGCCCGTGACGACGATCCTCCTGCTCACCATCGTCTTCACCACGAGCCTGGGCAGCGACGTCGACGTGCACGGCTTCCGCGGACTCGGCACGGGACCGGGCACGCCGGCTCCTGCGGCCAGCCGGCCCACTCTGCCGCGGGCCATCGACCAATGGCTAGCTCGGACTCAGGGTTGTGGTCACACCGTCACGGCCGCCGGTGTCGCATACCGGTTGCGGCCGTTGTTCCTCCTGGCGGCCGAGGGTGGCGGCATCCGGGCCGCGTACTGGACCACCGCGGGCCTCGACATCTTCCGCGGTGCGGTGACACCCTCTGCGCAGTCGGTCGACTGGTCCGCTCAGACGACTCCGAATCGTTGCGCGGCAGCGCTGTTCGCCGGTGGCGCCAGTGGTGGAGCCGTCGGCCTCACCCAGGCCCGGTTCGCGGGGACCGGGCTCGCTCGGGACCAGGCGACGGCCATCGCCACCCCCGACGCGCTCGGCGCGGCCACCAGCGGGCTCTTCGTGCGCGACACGGCGTATGCGGCGACGGGCGTCCCGTTCTTCGGCGCGCCGGGGTATGCCGCGGGGCAGGTCTCCGGACCGGTGTGGCTGGACCGCGCGGGCCTCATGGAGTCGGCGTGGGAGAAGTCCTCGGACCTGGTCACGCCGTTCCTGCCGTCGGACGGCACCGTGTCGACCGCCGTGACCGGTTCGCTGATCCTCAACTCGACCCGCGTCGCGGACGGATGCCGGATGTGGGTCAGCCAGGTCGTGCTCGCCACCGGTGACCAGGAGTCGTGCGACTTCTCGCCGACACCGGCCGGTCACACCGTGGACCTGTTCGGCGTCCTCGGGGCGGGGGCGGCGGGCACACCGACCGGGACCGACCACTGTCTCGGACCGGTCAGCGCGGCGACCGGGGCGCTGTTGGCGTCGCGCTTTCCGTTCGTGACGCCGTCAGGTGTCGCCGGTCCGTGTGCCGGTCAGCTCGAGCAACAGCTGGTCGACGGCGGGTACGTCGAGAACAGCGGGCTCGCGACGATTGTCGACCTGGCGCCCGTCTGGTTACCCGAGGTCCAGCGTCGCAATGCCCTCGCTCTGGGTAGCGGAGCCGCTCAGGTCGACGTCATCGTCCCCGTCGTCATGTACTTCGACAACGGCACTGGTGGCGACCTTGTGGCCAACCCGCCGGCGCCGACCCCGGAGATCCTCGTGCCGACGACAACGGACGGGCGCGCCAAGGGAGCCCTCGTCGACACCCCGGCCTTGCTGCGCAACGCGGCCCGCGCCATCCCGACGACTAGCCTCTTCGACGCGTCGACCGGCGCCCCGCCCGAGCTCGTGACGCAGATCGACCAGTGGCGGCCGAAGCCGGTCGTGGTCGTGCACCAGTCGACGTTCCCGTCGGTCACGGCCCCGCTCGGGTGGGTACTGTCTCAAGAGAGCATGGCGACGATGGACCGCGGGCTCGCGGAGCAGGCCGATCCGGACGCCCCCGAGCCGACCAGTCCGGTGCTGTCGGTCACCGAGAACGGGTCCCTCCGAGACGCCATCCGGTTGGCTCGCCCGGACGGCCCCTGAGGCGCGACAGGAGCGCACCCGGTCAGGGGCGGGCGACCTGCAACCGGGCGAGCACCGCACGCGCATACGCCCGCTCGGCGTCGATGTCGACGAACCGGCGGTCCTCGCCGTCTCCGGCCGTGGCCGTCACCGCGTAGCCGCCGGTCACCTGCTCGAGCCGGACGAACGCGGCGCCGAGGAGGTCGCGAAGCTGCTCCTCGCGCGGCAGCCAGACGACGTCGTCCTGTTCGACGCTGTCGAGGGCCCACTCCGTCGTGCCGTTGAAGCCGATGACGTTGCCGTTCTCGAACCGGTGCACGTCGGCGATGACGTTGCTGAGGATGAACACCTCGTCACGCATGTCGGGCAGCGGCAGGACGAACCGGTCGCCGGGCTTCGGCTCCCAATCCAGTCCGGCGGCCCGCAACTGCTGAGCGAGGACGACGTCGAGCACCCGCCCATCCTCACATCCGCGACGCCGATGCACTCATACGAGGCGCAGCACCAGCTCCAACCCGTGCGACGGGTCGTCGGTGCGCGGCAGGATGAGCGTCCGGATGCCGAGGGCGGCTGCTCCTGCGTCGTCGCGCCAGGCATCGCCCACCATGAGCACCTCGGAGGCGGGGAGCTCGAGGATGTCGAGCGCCCGCCGGAAGATCCCGGGGTCGGGCTTGACGACCCCGACCGCGTGCGACAACACCGCGCCGTCGATGAGGGCATGGACGCCGGTCCGTTCCAGGGTGGGGGTCAGGTCGAAGCCGACATTCGACAGCATTGCCACGCGAATCCCCTTGTCGCGCAATGCCGCCAACACCGGAAGCACGTCGTCGTAGACGTCCCACTGTCGGTGCATGATCTGGTACAGCGCGTCGGCCAGGTCGCCGTCGATACCCGGCGCGGCGGCGACGACCTGGTCGAACACGGCGCGGTGCCGGCGTGAGTCGAGGTCCCGCTCGCTGTCCGGATCGACGACCCGAGCGGACTCCCACAGCTGGTCGAGGAACTCCACGGCTTCGGTATGCGTCGCCGCGCCGAGTGCGCTGACCGGGTCGCCCGCGCGGCCGAGGTCGGACCAGGCCTCCTCGAGCCATACGGCCGGGTCGCCCGCGTGGGCGAGGGTGTGGTGAAAGTCGAAGATCACGCCGCGGATCGGTGGCGCGGGCGGGACCGAGGGCACGCCCGGACCCTAGCGGCCGGTGCTGCCGGGCCTCAGGAAGGTCGGTGAGCGCGGACGAGGACGTCCAGGGCCACGGCTCCCGCCGTCACCACCCGCTCGACCCGTTCGGCGCGGTCCACGACCATATCGGTGCCCACCAGGTCGGCGACGACGTCCCGCTCCGTGAAGAGCACCATGGGGTCTGGCGGCCCGCCGACTCCCTGGGTGAGGTTGTCCGAATGGTGCGCGACGAGGAGAAAGATCCCGCCCGGTGACAGAGCGGCCGCCGCCAGGCGATGGGCGTGCGTGCGCTCTCTGGCGGCGAGCTGCAGATAGGCGAGAACGGCGAGGTCCGCCCTCGCCGGCTCCGGAACCCAGGTCATGAGGTCCGCCGTCACGGCGGTCACGCGGCCGGCGTCGGCGCCGAGCCGCTCGGCCGCTAGCCGCCGGGTGCGCTCGGTCGCCACCGCGGAGAAGTCCACGGCGGTCACCCGCCAGCCGCGTTCGGCGAGCCATATCGCGTTCCGCCCTTCGCCCGACGCGAGGTCGAGCGCTCGGCCGGGCGCCAGGTCGGCCGCCTCCCGGGCGACTACCGCGTTCGGACCGGCCGACCACACGAGGTCGACGGCGGCGTACCGACGGTCCCACTCGGAGGCGTCCACGCCATCGATTGTGGCAACGATTGAGGCGAAGATTGTTCGGCGATTTGCTGTGCTACCGGTTGGTAACCGTATGCTGGGGGCGCTTCGGGGTTTCGCCCCCTGTCATCCCCGGAGTCACCGGTCGTGCCATCCCCCGATGGGCACGACCGCGGGCGCGGCGGCACCCGCCCCCCATGTGCCGCCGCGCCCGACACCCACAGCTCCCCCTCGAGGGCGGCGGCCTATCGCGAAATGCCCGGTAGGGCCGACTCGCCGTCGCGCAGGGCCCGCAACGCCTCGGGATGATGGGCGTGGAGGTGGCCGATGGCCTTGCGGCGGTACCGCCAGATCTGGACCGCCCCGAGCAGCCAGAACGGAAACTGGACCGCCATGGCCAACCGGAACCCGTCCAGCGTGTAGGCGCTGGGGCCGCCCGGCGTGACGTGGTCGAGGACGATCCCGACCAGGGCCATCGCCGACAGCGAGGCGACGAAGCCGCCGACGTTGACTACCCCGAGCGCGCTGCCGATCCGCTCCCGCGGGTTGAACGACCGGGCCAGGTCGAAACCGACCATCGCCGCCGGGGCACCGAGGGCGGTCACGACGACGAGCAGGGCCAGTAGCGCCAGTGGAGCCGGCCCCGGCCAGAGCAGGACGACCGCCCACACCGCGGCGATGGCGCCCACGATGCCGAGCACCATGCGGGAGCGCTGGAACGGGTGCCGGGCGACGAGGCCGCCGAGGACCGGGCCGGTGACGATCTGGGTGGCGGTCATGAGGACCAGGAGCGCACCGGCGGCCGCTTCGCTGAGGCCCTGTCCGCGGACGAGGAAGGGAAAGCCCCACAACAGGGTGAACACCGTCATCCCGAACTGGCTGGTGAAGTGCGACCACAGGCCGAGCCGAGTCCCTGGCGTGTCCCAGGTGCTCCGGAGTGTGCGCCCCAGCGCCCGGAACCGCAGCGGCGGATGCTCTTCTCCCGGAGCGTCCCGCATGACGAGGAGGACCGTGACCGCCAGCACGACGCCGATCGACGCGGCGCCGAGAAAGGTGGGGGTCCAGCCCACGCCGTGCAGTGCGGCCGCCAGCGGGAACGACGCCGCGATGGCGCCGACCTGGCCCAGCTGCCCGGTCAGCTGGGTGATGACCGGGCTCTGCCTCACGCCGAACCACAGCGACACCACTCGGATCGCGCTGACGAAGATCATCGCGTCGCCGGCGCCGACGAGAGCTCGCGCGAGGACACCCAGCTCGAACGTCCCGACGACGGCGAACAGGAGCTGCCCACCGGTCATCAGGGCGAGGCCGATGAGGACCATCCGTCGCGAGCCGAACCGGTCGAGAAGCACGCCGACCGGGACCTGCAGCGCCGCATACACGAGCAGCTGGAGGACGGTGAACGTCGCCAGCTGGGTGGCCGAGATGTGGAACCGCTCCGCCGCCAACAGCCCCGCGACGCCGAGCGAGGTGCGGTGGAAGACGGCGAGGATGTAGACCGCCAGCGCGGCCAGCCAGACGGCGTACGCGCGTCGGCCGCCGAGGCCGCCGTCAGTACTCATGGTCCTGCTCATCGGGGCGCCTGCAGCGCTGCCAGCGCGGTGTGGACGTGGGTATGCGTCTCCACGACGAGCTCTTCGACGGTTCCGGTCCGCAGGATCTCCAGCAGGCGGGTGTGCCCAGCGACCGCCAGGTCGATGCGCTCTCGGTCGCGGCGGAACTGAGCCGCGACGATCGTCAGCTGTCGGTCGCGCAGACCCTGGTAGGTCCGCGCGAGGATGGCGTTGCCGGCCGCCCGTACGACGATCGCATGGAAGCGGCGGTCGTGCTCCACGAGCCCGACGACGTCCTGGGTCCCCAGGGTCGCCCGCATAAGCTCGAGCTCGACCTCGAGCGCAGGAAGCAGCTCGGCTCGGTGAGGCCAGACCGCCCGAGCCGCCCACTCCTCGATGACCAGGCGGGCTTCGAGGACGTCGCGAGCGTCGTCGACCGAGGGCGGGACGACGAGGGCGCCCTTCTTGGGGTAGAGGCGGACCAGGCCCTCGCTCTCCAGCCGCAGCAGGGCCTCGCGGACCGGGGTCCGGGACACGCCGGCGGCCTCGGCCAGCCCGCCCTCGGTGACGAAGGAGCCGCCCGATAGAGCGCCGCCCAGGATGTCGCGCTTGACCTGGACGTAGACCCGCTCGGCGGCGGACGGGAATGGAGTCGACACGTTGCATCTAAGATAGATGCAACATGCTGTGAAGCGCTGGACCGTCTCACAGGTTGTCCACAGGGCCGGGCCAAGCATGACCCAGCGGCCGTTCCTAGCGTCCCCCAC
>DATLPT010000290.1:0-4434 GCA_035535635.1 Lapillicoccus sp.
GGAGAAGACCAAGGAGCGGGTTCGCCGGGCCGCCGCCGCGCTGGGGTACGCGCCCAACGCGATCGGTCGCGCGCTCGCGCTCGGCCACTCCACCCGGGTCGGCCTGGTGGTGACCGACCTGCAGAACCAGTTCTACAGCCACGTGATCCCCCATCTCCACGACGAGCTGATCCGACACGGGTACGAGCTCGTCCTCCTGACCGAGGCGTCCGAGAGCGCCCCCATCGCCGAACAGATCGTGGCTACCGGCCTGTCCGGGGTGGTGCTCGCCACCACCACCCTGGACTCGGCCCTTCCCGGCCGACTCCGTGACCGCAACCTGCCGTTCGTCTACTTCAACCGCACCGCCCCGTCGGTCGACTCGAGCTCCGTCACCGTGGATCCCCAACCGGGCATGGCGGAGCTCGTCGACGAGATCATCGGTCTCGGTCACCGTCACGTCGGGGCGGTGTTCGGTCCACCCACGACGAGCACCGGGGAGAGCCGCGAGACGGTCCTGCGCAGCCTGCTCGAGGAGCACGACGTCTATCTCCGGCGCCAAGACGTCCGGCACGGGCCGTTCGACTTCGACACCGGTTTCCGGGCGTGTCTGGAGCTGCTGGATCTCGACGACCCTCCGACCGTGCTGGTCTGCGCGAACGACGTCGTCGCGCTCGGGGCGTTGAACGCCGCGGTGCAACGGGGAGTCGAGATTCCGGAGTTCCTCTCGATCGTCGGCTTCGACGACCTGCCCACGTCGGGCTGGCCGCTGGTGCAGCTCACCACGGTTGCCTACGACCTCGCCGGCATGTCGCGAGAGGCGGCCCGGCTGGTGGTGAGCCTGGTCGACTCCCCCACGACCGCATACGACCATGTCGTCCTCCCCAGTCATCTGGTGCGCCGACGGACGCTCGGACCCCCATCCGCAGATGCCGACCGGGTGTAGACCGTCGTGAATACATACGTATACACTGAGTTGGCCGCAGGCGTTTTCCCGCTCAGTGAGAGGAACCATGGCGCTCAACCCGGTGGCCTACAAGCCGTACGCAGATCCGGACGACTTCATCCGCGAGGTCACCGACCTCATCTGGGTGCAGCGGGATGTCGCATTCATCGAGGACAACTACGAACCCGACTCCGTCGTGCACGGGGCCCTCGGGACCACGATCGGCCGTCAGGGCGTCATCGACGGCAGCCTGGTGCGCATCGCCCAGACACCGCAGCGCGTCGGTCAGGCGGAGGACGTCGTCTGGGAGGCGCGGGGCGACGATGCGTTCCTCAGCTCCCACCTCGTGCTGTCGGTCGACCGCAACCAGACGGGGGTCAACGCCGCCACCTTCCCGTTCTTCCGGAGCCGGACCATCGCCAACTGCCTCTACCGGCGTGGGCGGATGGTCGAGGAGTGGCTCGCCCGCGACACGCTGGCCGGCGCCCTGCAAGCGGGCATCGACCCCGAGGAGGCCGCGCTGCGGCTCGAGTTCGCCGGATACCAGGGCTCCTGGGCCAACCCGGCGCCGGCCGACGTGCTGACCGAGGGTGACAGCGGCCCCCGACCGGACGACTACCGGCCCGAGTGCGAGATGGTCCTCGAGTTCATCGAGGACGTCTGGAACCGCCGGCACCTCAACCGGGTTCCGGACTTCATGATCCGCGACCTCGTGCTGCAGACCATCGGTGACACCACGGTCATCCGTCCCGACGGCTACCAGCGTGACCTGCTGGGCCTCGTCGCTCCTTTCCCAGACGCGACGTTCGCCGTCCGGGACGTGCAGACGAACTTCTCCGAGCGCTACGCCGGTCTGCGGATCGCCGTCCTCTGGCAGATGAAGGCCACCTACCGAGGCAACGCGACCTTCGGTCCGCTCACCTACCAGCCGGTGGACCTCATGGGGATCTCGCAGTTCCTCGTCCAGGGCGGGCGCATCGTCCGTGAGGCCCGGGTGTACGACCAGCTCGCCCTCCGCGCGCAGATCAACAACACGCGCGGCGACGGCTCCGTCGACGTGAACGCGAACATCTACTGACCGTCCGGTCCACCGCCACTACCCCGCCAACTCCCCTCCCGTTGAAAGGAACTGCCCGTTCCGGGCCAGCCATGAGCCAGACCACCGTGACCCCTGACGAGGTGCGACGCCGAACCATCCTGCGGAGCGACTGGGTGCCGTGCAAGGCCGCGTTCATCGACTGCCGGACGCCCGGCTCGGACCGGAAGGACAACTACTCCTTCATCGGGTCCGGCGTCTCGCAGAGTGCGCAGCAGTTCGTCAACCTCACCGAGCCGCACGGGTTCAGCCTCGGCGCCGCCGGGATGCCCCGCGGGACGACCAACAGCCTGCACATGCACTTCACCGCCGAGGTGTTCATCAACTTCGGTGGTGAATACCGGCTCCGCTGGGGCGCGGACGGCAGCCAGGGCGAGTACGTGTCGACCGACGGCGACATCATCTCGGTGCCGACCTGGATCTTCCGGGGCTTCACCAACGAGGGGCCGGATGACGGCATCCTGCTCACGGTCCTCGGCCGCGACGACACCGGCGGCATCATCTGGGGGCCGACCGTGCTCAAGGAGGCGGAGGGCTACGGGCTGCGGCTGACCGCGGACAACCGCCTCATCGACACAGCAGCCGGCGACGAGGTGCCGACGGACGTCGAGCTCATCTCGCCGATGCCTCCGGATGAGATCGACCGGCTTGACCGGTTCACCGTCGAGCAGTTCCGGACCCGGGTCATCACCCCCGCCGACCGCCGGTGGGTGGAACGGCCCTTCCTCTGCTCGGGCCTGCCGGAGGGCAACGCCCAGCTGGCGCCGGTGATCGGCTACGGCATGGTCGAGGACCGGCGCGTCATCCCGCCACTGCACGAGCCGCATAACTTCAACCTCGCCTGGCTGCGCGCCACCGCCGGCGAGGGGATGCTCCGCCACCGACACGAGGCGACCCAGGTCGTCACGGTGAAGTCCGGGCGGTGGGAGGTCCGCCTCAACACCGACGGCGACGAGCAGACCGTGGCACTCGGACCGCAGGACACGCTTTCCATTCCTGCGGGCGCGTGGCGCTCGTTCACCATGGTCGATCCCCAGGCGGGTCAGTCGGCGACGCCGGGGTGGGGCGAGCTCCTCGTCGTCAACGGCGGCGACGGACGGGTCACGCTCGAGTGGGACGCGGGGGTGGTGACCGCGGCTCGGGGCGCGGGCCAGGTGCTCGACGCGAACAGCTATCTCGCACCCACCTCGGTTCTCAACATCGCCACCGAGGACGAGTGACTCAGGTCAGGGTGGCGGCCGCCCAGGTCGCAGCCGACGTCACGAAGGCACCAACGACCGAGCGACTGGTCGAGGCCGTCCGCGCGGCCGCGGCGGAGGGAGCGGACCTTGTCGTTCTCCCTGAGCTCGCACCGTCGGGTTGCTGCTTCCGAGACCGGGACGAGGCCTGGGCCGCCGCCGAGCCGCTCGACGGCCCGAGTGTGTCCGCTCTGTGCCGCATCTCCCGTGAGATGCCGGTGACGGTCGTCGTGGGGATGGCGCTACGTGAAGGTCACACCCTCTCGAATGCCGCCGTCGTCGTCCAAGACGGCGACGTCCTCGGCGTCTACCGCAAGTCGCACCTCTGGTCCGAGGAAAAGCTCTTCTTCACTCCCGCAGACGAGAGGCCACTCGTCGTGACCACTCGCTGCGGCGTCGTCGCCGTGCTCATCTGTTACGACTTGGAGTTCCCGGAGCTCGTGCGCATCGCTGCAGAGGCCGGAGCTGACATCGTCACCGTCCCCGCCAACTGGCCGGTGATCGACCACCCGCCGGACCAGCGGGCGATCGAGGTGGTCAAGGCGCAGGCGGTGGCGGCGTACTACGGGGTCTACGTCGTGGTCGCCGACCGGTGCGGCGACGAGCGCGATACGCGGTGGGTCGGGGGCACCTCGATCATCGCGCCCAGCGGGTACCTGCTGGCCGGGCCGGCCACCGCGCCCGGCGAGACCGCTCGCGAAGCTGTGCTCTGGGCCGACATCGACCCCGCCACGGCCGGCGACAAGTCGCTCGGGCCATACAACGACCGCTTCCTCGACCGGCGCGAGCTCCTCTACGACCCTCCGTCCTGACCCAGGGCCGTCATCGGGACGCGGCGATCGCGACGACGTCGTCCACCTGACGGCGGGCGACGTCGAGCTTCGGTGTCGGGAAGAACGCCACGCCGGTCACGCCCTCGGCTTCGAGAAGGGCGACGTGTTCCATGGCGTCATCGAGAGTTCCGATCGCGCCGATCTGAAGCCACCAGTCGCGCGGCATACCGGCGACGCCGTCGACCCCGTCTCGGTCGTGGCGCTGCCGCATGTCGTCGATGAACGGCAGGTCGCGGAACCCCGGCGAGTCGAGCGACTCGGCGACGAACGGGGCGAGCTCCGCGTAGGCGTCCTGGCGGTCCTGAGCGACCGCCACGTGGGTGAAGGTGACGATGTGGAACG
>DATLPT010000291.1:0-2839 GCA_035535635.1 Lapillicoccus sp.
GCCCGTGGAATCGACGGCAGAGAACCCGCGAACCGGCGGGCTCCGGACCCGTCGAGGAGGCCACGGTGAGAACGAGACGAGACCCCGAGAGCACGGCCGCGGCACGCCGGCGGCCGGGACGCACACGGCGGATGCGCGCCGCCGGGATCGCCACCCTCCTGGTCGGTGCAGTGACCTGCTCCGCGGCCCCAATGGTCACCACGCCCATGCTGGTCCGGGCCGGCGGTCCGGCCGGCGGGTACGGCGGGTATGCGGCATACGGCGGGTATGCGACGGCGGTCACCCAACCGGCGACCGCGCAACAATCGGCAGGGGTCGTCCTCATCGAGACAGTGCTCCCGTACCAGAACGCGCAGGCCGCGGGCACCGGGTTGGTGCTCACCGCCTCGGGCCAGGTCCTCACGAACTACCACGTCGTCGAGGGGGCCGGAACCATCACCGTGACGGTCGCGACGACCGGCCAGCGCTTCGAGGCCACGGTCGTCGGGACCGACCCGTCCGCCGACGTCGCGCTCCTCCAGCTCACGGGCGCGTCCGGCCTGACGACGGTCAAGGCTGACGACGACCAGACCCACGTGGGGGACACCGTCACCGCGGTGGGAAACGCCGGCGGCACCGGAACTCTCACGGCCGCCGCGGGCACCATCTCCTCGCTCACCGCGTCGGTGACCACAGCGTCCGAAGGGTCCTCGGGTTCCGAGACCTTGTCGTCGATGATCGAGACGACCGCCGACGTCGTCTCAGGGGACTCGGGAGGACCCCTGTTCGACGCCGAGGGCGAGGTGGTCGGCATCGACACGGCGGCCTCGGTCGGTGTGCAGATCGACGGGTACGCCATCCCGATCGCGCGGGCCCTGGCCGTTGTCGAGCAAATCCGTACGGGCACGGAGACCAGCACCGTTCGCATCGGCCCGGCGGCCTTCCTCGGGGTCGAGCTGAGCAGCGGCGTTGCCGCATCCGGCTACGGGTATGCGCGTAGCGCAGGCCTCGGGTCCGGGGCCACGGTCAGCGACGTGGTCACCGGCACCGCCGCGGCCAGCGCGGGCCTCCAGGCCGGCGACGTCATCACCGGCGTGGACGGCCAGGCCATCGGCAGTGCCTCGGACGTCGGCGCGGCCCTCGTCGGCGCGAACCCCGGTGATCAGGTCACGATCGGCTGGACCGACACGTCCGGAGCTCCGCACACGGCCACGGTGGCGCTCGGCGCCAGCCCGGTGGCCTGAGCTACATAAACGTGTCGGACCGGTAGTTCGCCAACGCCCAGATGACCGCCACGTCGAGGGCGATGATGCCGATCGACCAGATCGGGTAATAGGGCAGGAACATGAACTGGACGACGGCCTGGAAGACGGCGATCCCCAAACCGGCGCCGCGGGCCCACGTCTTCCCGTAGAAGAGGCCCACGCCGATCGCGAAGGCGACGATGCCGGTGACGAGATGGATCCAGCCCCACGCGGTGATGTTGAAGGAGAAGACGTGGCCCGGCGCGGCGACGTAGAACCGGTTGTCGAGGATCGCGGCGAGGCCCTGAAGGATCTGGAAGATCCCCACGGTGATGAGCAGCGCGACCGCGAAGTAGGTCAATCCTTCGGCCCACGCGGACTTCACTGCGGCCGAGCGTTCGGTCATGGTCGTCTCCTCCTCAACGACGTGCGGAGCACGTTCGCGGCCAGCGTGGCCCGGGCCGCACCCGGGGTGATCACCCGCGTGAGGTGAGACGTCGGACGGGACGCATACGGTTGGCCTGACCGGTCCCAGTCAAAGGAGGTCAGGGTGACGCGCCGGGGATGGCTGCTCTTCGCGACGCTCAGCGTCTGCTGGGGGATTCCGTACCTCTTCATTCGCATCGCCGTCACCGACCTCGACCCGCTGCACGTCGCCTTCGGGCGGACCGCACTCGGCGCGCTGATCCTGCTCCCGCTGGCCCTGAGGGCCCGCGCCCTCACGCCGGTGCTACGCCGGTGGAAGGTGCTCGTCGTCTACACCGTGGTCGAGATCGTCGGGCCGTGGCTGATGCTCGGCCACGCCGAGACGCGGCTGACCAGCTCGACCACCGGGCTGGTCATCGCGGCGGTGCCGATCGTGGCGGCGGTCATCCTCACCGTCCTGGGGCACGACCGGCTCGGCTGGCGCCGCATCCTCGGACTGGTCGTCGGGCTGGTCGGGGTCGCGGTGCTCCTCGGACTCGACGTCCACGCCGACGACGCCGTCGCCGTCGGGCAGCTCCTGCTCGTCGTCGTCGGGTATGCGATCGGCCCGATCATCATCAGCCGGCAGCTGTCCGACCTGCCGTCGATCGGCGTGGTCACCGCCTCGCTGATCCTCGCGGCGCTGGTGTATGCGCCGTTCACGCCGTTCGTCGAGCGGCCCAACCTCACAGCGTCAGCCGTGGCGTCCGTCGTGGTCTTGGCCGTGTTCTGCACGGCCATCGCGTTCCTGGTGATGTTCGCCCTTATCGCCGAGGCGGGCCCGGCGCGGATGACCCTGATCACCTACGTCAACCCGGCGGTCGCCGTCCTGCTGGGCGCACTCGTGCTCCACGAGCCGATCACCGTCGGGCTGCTGATCGGGTTCCCCTTGGTGATCATCGGGTCGGTCCTCGGGACCTGGGGACGGGAGGCGCCGGCCCCGGACGCCACGGGCGCGGTGGTCGAGTGCGAGGACGTCCTCGTCGACGACGAGAGGCCGCACCGCTGAGCCGGGCGCCGGCGTCGACAGCGGTGCTGCGCCCCTCGCAAACCGTGCGCTTGAGCACTAATGGTGGCTGGCGGGACTCTGCGCAGCCCCATCAACCGGTCACAGGTTACCCATAGGCGGGTGGCCGACGCTTGGGGACACA
>DATLPT010000292.1:0-12706 GCA_035535635.1 Lapillicoccus sp.
CCGGTCGTCCACCATGACGACACCGCTGGGGGAAGCCGCGTGACATCGATCGATGGTCTGCCGGCCGTGGCCCTCGGCATGCGGCCCGGGCGCGAGAGCGACCGGCTGTCCCTCGCCGCCCTGCACGCGCGGTCGCGCGCCCACGCGTACGCCGGTCCTCTCGACGACAGGACGACCGGCCGCCTGGGCCAGGAGGCCCTGGACCACTGGACGCAGTGGTTCGCCGGGCGCGCAAGCCGGGACCATCTGCTCCTGGTCGCCGAGGCCTCGCGCGGACTGGTGGGTTTCGGGCTGGTCGAGGGCGACGAGCGGCAGGCGTTGCTGCGAGCCTTGCACGTGGACCCGGCTTGGCACGGCCGCGGGGTGGGCTCCCGACTGCACGACGGGCTGGTGCGCTGGTGCGGTATGCGGACGGTGCAGCTGCACGTGCTCGTTGACAACACCGCGGCGCGCGAGTTCTACGGCCGCCGCGGCTGGACCGACACCGGTGAGCGGCTGACGCATCGGGTCGGCGGCCAGGAGCTGTGTGCGGCGCGCTACCACTTGGAGGACCGAGGGGCGCTGTCCTGACCGGTCCCCACCAGCACGTCGCGCAGGACTGGTCGGTACTGGTCGTCCGCCAGGTCCAGCTCGTCGAGGTCGCCGGCCGCGAACCACCTCACCGCGTCGTGCTCGGCGAGTGCCCGGTTGACCGGTTTGCCGAGCCACCTGGTGACGAGGAACACCGACAGGGTCACCCCACCGTCCCCGACCTGATTCATGACCGCGGCCTCGAGGACGTCGATTCCCAGCTCCTCGTGACATTCACGTCCGAGAGCGGCCCTGGGAGACTCGCCCGGCTCGACGTGGCCGCCGGGCAGGTCCCACACATCGGGGTACCACGCCCGGTCCCGCCGCCGGTGGCAGAGCAGCACACGTTGCCGATCGACGAGGACGGCGCCGACGACCTCGTGCCCGGTCATCCCGGCTCCAGCTCCTGGTCCACGAGAATCCCCATGGCCTGCTGCAGCACGGTGTTGCGCGAGAACGGTCCGTGCTCCGCGGCGAGGAAGTGGTGACCGATGGCCAGGCAGAACGCGAGCACACTGCGCGCCTCGACGTCTTTGGGGCCGCTGCCGACGATGCTCGTGAACAGCTCGCGCAGGTAGCCCATGCGCTGTTCGTCGACCCGCTTCAAGCGTGCCGCCACCCCGGGCTCGCGGCGCGCCCACTCGCGAACCGCGAGGTCCACGGGAAGCAGTCGGTCGCTGGAGAACGTCATCACACCGGCTCGGCGCAGCTTGCGGCGAGGGTCACCGCCCTCCGCCTCGACCCGCTGCCGCACGTCGTGGGTGCTCTCGCGTTCCCACGTCTCGAGCAGCGCCTGAAGGAAGGCCTCCCGACTGCCGAACTGGCCGTAGAAGCCGCCCTTCGTCACGCCCAGAGATGCCGAGAGCACCTCCACCCGCACCGCCTCCGGACCGCCGGAGGCGAGGGCGCGCAGGCCCTCGTCGATCCATTGCTCTCGCGTCGTCCTCGTCACGGCGACCATGTCGGTCAACGTAGCGGGGCCGGCGTTGACAGGTCTGCTCACCAAATATACGGTAGCGTATAAATCAGGGGGCAAGGAGCCATGGCCAGAACGACCGCGAGCGCCGGCCGCGTCGACCGCGTGGTCGGCGTTGAAAACCTTCCCGACCCGGCCCTGCGGCTCAGCTCCCTGGGCTGCGTCGACTACGGCGACTGGTTCAGTCTGGCGACCGACGTGCTGGCGAGCCCGGAGGAGTGGGCTCGGGCCATGTTCGGCAACCTCCCCAACGCCACCGAGCTCTTCATCTGGCGAGGTTTGCTGGGGTTCCGACTGCGACGGGAGCGGTCGCGTGACCGGGTCGCCGGCTGGGCGATCACCTCGCGCAGCACGACGTCGATCCGGCTCGAGGCGGAATCCTGGTTCGTGGCGGGCAACCTCGTCGTCCATGCCTCGGAGGGGCGGGTCTCGCTGGGCACGTTCCTGCGGTACGACCGGGCCCTGGCTCGCGCCGTGTGGACCCCGCTCGCGGCCGTCCACCGCCGAGTGGCTCCCGGTTTGCTCCGCGACGCCGAGGCGGCGATCCTGCGCACTGACGACCACTGAGGGGGTCCGACATCGGACCGCCCCGGGATCAGCCGCGCGGTGCGGCGTCTCCGAGCGGTTCGGCGATCACGACCAGATTGTCCGGATAGTGCGTCTTCGGGTCGTAGGGGCCGGTGCACGTCAACAACACCAGCCGCCCCGGGACCGCCTGCGAGAACGTGTCCGTGCTCGTCGCGAGGCTCGCCTTGGGAACGTCACGGGTCGACACGACGCGGTAGCGCAGCTGGTAGGCGCTGTCGCTCAACTGGACTTCGTCCCCCGGATGCACGTGCAGCAGTCGCGCGAAGAAGCCCACTCCTTGGTCGCGTGCGTCGATGTGCCCGGCGAGCACGACCGAGCCGAAGGCGTCACCGGCCAGCGCCCCGCTCTGCCACCAACCGACCTGCCCCGGGTCGGGGGGCAGGCTCAGCTCCCCCGACGCGGTGGTGTCGATCGTGGTGATGGCCGCGGTCCCGTCGTCGGCGCCCCGAAGCGCGAGGGTGATCGACGTCGGAGCGAACGTCGGCCGCTGGGTGACGCCGACCTGGCCCGCGCGGGCTGGTGGTGCATCGGCACCGAGGTCGGGCCCATCGTCCGGTTGACCGCTGGGCGGCACTGGAGTGGAGACCGAGAGCGAGCGCTCGGCGCCGGAACCGGCCGACGCGGAGGCGGGCTCGGGAGAGGCCGTCGACGCGCCCGGCAGCGCGGCGGCTCCGGGAATGGCGGCGGAAGCCGAGCAGGCCGAGAGCAGCGCCGTGAGGGCGCCCACCGACACGATGCCGGCGAGCGCCCGCGGGCGCCATCTGCTGGGATGGGCTGACGTACGGACGGTCGCGCCCCGGCTCGTCAGGAAGTGCCGCTCGCGCGTCGCGACGCCGCGCGCCGGCCGGCCATGAGGAGCATCGCGGCGACGCCGACGACACCGAGCGCCACCAGCCCGGAGCGGTCGCTCGACCCGTGCGTGGCGGCAACCAGATCCGCCGCCTGGCCGCCGTCCCCGGCGTTGACCGTGCTCGGCGTCGCACCGCTCCCACGGGCCGACAGCGGCAGCACCTGGACGACCGCGTCCATCGAGTTCGTGGCGGCCACACCGATCGCGAAGACGCGCGTCAGCTTGGTCGGCGCGACGGGGACGTCCGCGGGGCCGAACACGACCGGGCCGGAGGTGGCGGTCGGCACGATGTCGACCTTGTACGTGCCCGCGGGAACGGTGACGGTCAGCGCCTCGCCGTTGGCGATGTTGGCGAAGAGGACCTTCTGGTCGACCCGCACGTCGGCCGGACCCACTGCCGCCACGTGCGCGACGACGAGTCGGCCGCTGCCCGCGGTGACGGCGCTCAGGTCGTTGGTGAACGTCGTGACGACGGGGGCTTTCGACGGATCGACCTGCCGGTGGATGACGGCATCGACGTTGGCGCCCGCCGCCAGGGACATCGACGCCGTGACGGTGGCGGTCCCCGTCGGGCTCTCGGCGGTGATCGAGTGGTTTCCGGCCGACAACGTCAGCGGCCCGACGATCGTCTTGGCCGCCGCAGCGGTGGCGACAGACTTGCCGTCCACGGTGATCGTCATGGGAGTGTCCGCGACGCCCTGGACGAGGTAGACGGTGCCGGTCGCCGGTGCGGCGTGCGCATCGACGGCGACCATCGAGGTGGCGAGAGCCACCCCAGGGGCGATGACGAGGCTGGCCACGAGGGCGCGGCGTCGTGACTGTGAGACCAAGGTGTCCTCCTGTTGAGTCGTGGCCGACATCCGGCCCGACGGGATGGTCAGCACGTGCAGTCTCCGAAAACCGTTGGGGTGGTTCGCCTTCGGGGAATGCGGCATGATTTCACGAAATCGGACGGAAGGTGTCGTACGAACGGCGGACCCAGGCATACACCAAACCCGTCGAATATAAGGGTGTGATGTCGATGCCGCGACCGGTGCTGCTCCAGCGCACCCTCGGCATCCTCGTCGCCGTCGCTCTCGCCGTTTGCGCCGTCGTCGCGGCCCGTCGACCCGAAGTGGTCCGGGTGCCGGAACCGAGCGGTGCGGCCACCTCCGCTCCCGCGGCAGCCCCCGCGGCCACGACGCCGGACACGGCCGGGCCGTCCGCCGCCAGTCTTGCAACGGCCGGTCCGGGCCTGACCGAGCCGGGCATCCATGTGCTCGCCCAAACGGCGGCCGACGGCAGCCTGGAGGTGCTCGAGCGCATCAAGCTGAGTGCGCCCGCCAGCGGACTCTCGGTCGCCCTGCCCCAGGCCACCGGTTCCGGGGTGGCCGGGGCGAACCCCTCCATCGCGGGGTTCCAGGCGCAGGCCAACGGCGGGATCGTCACGGACATGCCCGTGTCCCCGCTGCCCCCCGGCGGTGACCGTCTCGACTTCCCCGGTCCGGCGACCGACATCTCGATGCGGTACCGCCTCGAGGGCGGGGCGGACCGCAGCCAGCCCGCGCCGGTCGGGCGGGTGCTGATCGTCCTTCCGCCGATCACCGCCGCCGACCCGCAGCTCGGCGATCTCGGCGTCGTGGTCGAGGTGGTCGGGGGCAACATCCGCAACCTGGTCTGCCCGAAGCTGCCGGTCAGCGACCAGCTGTGTGGGCGCCAGAACGGACCAGTCTGGTCGACGACGACCATCCCGCTGTCGCGTTCGCTGGTGGTCGCGCAGGTCGACCTGCCCCAGCCCGGACAACGATGACGCACCTGGCCTACCTCGCCGCGGCGACCACCGAGGGCCAAGACCTCTTCTCCCTGCTCACGGCCGTCGCCCGGCTGTTGGGCTACCTCGGATTCGTCCTCGTCGTCGGGACGACGTTCTTCCTGGCCTGGCTCTGGCCGCAGGACGTGGTCGAGTGGATCTTCATCCGCCTCTTCTACGGGGGCGCGGCGCTGACCTTCGTGGCGACCGCGCTGGTGGCCGTCTTCGCCGCCCAGGGGTCGTTGGGTGACGCGGTCGTCGGCCGCGAGGGAGCAGCCGCGCTGGCGCGGCTGTCCCTCGTCGCCCTCGGCGTGGCCTTCGGCTGGGAGATGCTGGGGGACGCCCGCCGATGGCGCGTTCCCATCACGCTCTGGCAGCTCGCCCTCGTCGAGACGTACGTGATCGGGTCCGACGCGTGGCGCGAGCCCTGGCTCGTGGCCAAGGTCGTCGCGACGACCGGCCACCTCGGCGCGACGGCGGCCTGGCTCGGCGGCCTCCTTGCTCTTGCGGCGATCCTCGTTCCCAGCGCACATCTCGAGGTGCTGCACGACGTCATCCCGAGGTTCTCGCTGATCGCCGTCGTCAGCGTCGTCACCCTGGTCGTGACCGGAGTTGTCCACGCGCTCGCTGTCGCCGGCTCCATTGCCGCACTCGTGACCTCGGCCTACGGCGCCGTGCTCGCCGTGAAGATCGCGGTTTTCGCCGTGATGCTCCTGCTAGGCAACGTCGGACGTCAGTACGCCGCCCGGCTGGCCCAGCGAAAGGTGACCGAGATCGACGAGTCGGCCTCGGACCGGAGCATCCGAGCCTTCGCCGTCGCGGTCGGGGCCGAGTTCGCCCTCGCGACGGCGGTCCTCGCGACGACCGCGGCCCTGGTCCACGTCGCTCCGGCGGCGTGACGGTGTGACAACCCTCCAGACTCACGGAAGCCGGGCGACGACCACCTGTTCCAGCACGTCGAGCGGCAGCGACCCGGAGTCGAGGACGGCCGAGTGGAAGGTCCGGATGTCGAAGCGGTCGCCCTGGCACTCCTCGGCCTCGCGACGCAGACGCTGGATCTCGAGCCGGCCGACCATGTACGACGTCGCTTGGCCGGGCGACACGACGTACCGGTCCACCTCGGGACGCACGACACCCGCGGACAGCGGCGAGTTGTCGAGCATGAACTGGACGGCTTGGTCGCGGCTCCACCCCAGGGCGTGCAGCCCCGTGTCGACGACCAGGCGGCTGGCCCGCATCGAGTCGGCCGACAGCATCCCGAGCCGTTCGATCGGGCCGCTGTAGAGGCCCATTTCGTCGGACAGCCGCTCGGTGTAGAGACCCCAGCCCTCGCTGTACGCCGAGTTGTGCATGTGCTTGCGGAACTCGGGGATCGTCGTCAGCTCGCTCGCGATGGCGATCTGGAGATGGTGCCCGGGGATGCCCTCGTGGAAGGCCATGGCCTCCAGCTCGAACGTTCCCCAAGCGGTGGGATCGGTGACGTTGACGAAAAAGGTTCCTCCGCGGCTGCCGTCGGATGCTGGCGGGAAGTAGAAGGCCTTGGCGCCGGTCGTCGTGCTCTCCACCGCGCAGGGCGCCTGCGGCAGGATCTCGAACCAGTCCCCCATGGCCGCCCACGCGCGGGCCATCGCCGTGGTGGACGCGCTGACCAGCTGCTCGCCGCTGGTGAAGTGGAGGGCGGGGTCGTCACGCATGCGATCGAAGATCTCCTGCAGGTCGGAGGTGCCGAGCGCCTCCTTTCCGAGAGCTCGGTATTCCGCCGCCAAAGACTCGACCTGTCCCAGGCCGATGTCGTGGATGTCTTGCGCGGACAGCCCGGTCGTCGTGAAGTACCGCAGCGTTCGCTTGTATGCGTCGTCGCCGCCCTCGAGGTGGGTCAGACCGCAGCGGTCGTCGGGTCGGGCATGCGGCAGGACCTCGTCGCGAAGAATGTCGCGGTAGGTGGCTAGGCCCGGGCGTAGCCGGGTCTCGACGGTGTCAGCCAGCCGTCCTCGCCAAGCGTCCACGTCGATCGCCGGTGGCGGTCGCAGGGCGGCCACGAACGGGTCTTCGGTCATCGGGCGGGCCAGTGTCCGGTCGATCTGCGCGAGAGTCTCGGTGACGGCGAACGCGGCCGGCGCCCAACCATGGGCGATGCCCTCCCGGTGCCGCTCCGCGTTGTCGACGAACCACCGTCCGGCACCGGCGAGCATGTCGGGCATAGCGTCTGCGACCGCGGCGTCCGGCAACCTGAGCATGCCGAGGATCAACGGCAAGGCGTCCTGAGGGCCGAAGATCGGGTTCACAGACACCTCGGCGAGCCGCGCCTCGAGCAGGTCAGCGCGGGTAGAGGCCTGGCTGGACAGCACCGCCCGCGTGGTGCGCTGCTGCTCCTCGAGCTCCGTGGCATCGATCTGTTCCGCGCGCTTGGCCACATCACGCAGCCGGGCGATCTCGCGGTCCTCCGCGGCCCGCGAGGCGTCCTCGAACCTTCCCGTCCGGGGGTAGTACCCCAAGAGGTGCGCCTCGGTCGGCTCGGCGGCCAGATGGCCGGCCCAGAACTCCTCGGACAGGGTGGTCAGCACCTCGTGGGACGTCACCAGCGAACCGTAGTACCGGCCACCGGCTCGCATACCGGAGAGGCATACCGGAAACTCGAAGCGGAAACCCGAGTCGCCGCCGAGAGCTCCGGTCGACGAGCGGAAGGAGGTGCGCCCGTGCCCGAGCCGCTCTTCGTCGACCGGGACGACGCCGGCCGGGCTCTCGGTGAGCGCCTGGTCCAACGGCACCGGCCGGGACGGGCCAGGGCGCCGGTAGTGGTCCTCGCCCTACCCCGGGGTGGAGTTCCCGTGGCCGCGCCGGTGGCGACTGCGCTCGACACCACGCTCGAGGTCGTCGTCGCCGTCAAGGTGTCGCGGCCGGGACATCCGGAGGTGGGCATCGGCGCGGTGGCGGAAGACGGCCCACCGGTCTGGGACCCCGACGGTCTGAGAAGCTACGGCCTCCGTCCCGAGGACGATCTCGGCGTCGAACGGGTGCGAGAGGAGGTTCGCCGGCGGATCGACCTTTACCGCTTCGGACGTCCCCTCCCTCCGCTGGCCGGTCGAGAGGTCGTCGTCGTCGACGACGGCATCGCGACCGGGGTGACGGTTCGGGCGACGCTGAGCTGGCTGCGGCATCGCCGTCCGGCGCCCTGGCGGCTCGTCGTCGCGACGCCGGTCTGTTCTCGGTATGCGTCGCAGCAGGCGTGCGCGGACGCGGACGAGGTGGTCAGTCTGGCCGGGCCCGATCCGTTCGGCGCGGTCAGCACCTGGTACCGAGAGTTCGCCCAGCTCACCGACGCGGAGGTGCACGCGACACTGGATCTGGTGCATGACCGCGTCGACCACGGGTAGGGATCAGAAGCGACGACGGGCACGATGCGAGGAGGTCACCGCATGCATCTCGAGACGTTCCACGCCCTGGCAGACGCGCCCCCGCCGTTCGCCAGCGTCACCCTCGATGTCAGCCGGGTGGACCGAGCGGCCGAGGACGACGTGGACCGGCGTTGGCGGGCGGTCGCGGAGACGTTGACCGGTCTCGGCGTCCCGACCGACCTCCTCGCCACCCTCGGCCAGCGGACTCGGGCGGAGACTGGCCGTGGCGGAGAGTGGACCCGCGTGGTGGTGGGCAGCAGCCCAGCCACGCTGCAGGACGCTCTGGTACCGGGCCGCCCGGTGCGGGACGAGGGCACGTGGGGGCCCGTGCCTCAGCTGACCTCCGCGGTCCGTGGACTGGCCGGTCTGGTCCGGCATGCGGTCGTGCGCATCGACCGGACCGGCGCGGACATCGATCTGGCCGGGGGGGCCGACCCGACGCACACGCCCGACAACGTCCACGAGGTTGTCGAGGGCGGCCATGACGTCGTACACAAGGTGCCGGCGGGGGGGTGGTCGCAACGGCGGTTCCAGATGCGCGTGGAGGACTCGTGGGAGCGGAACGCCGAGGCGGTCGCCGAGGCGCTGGTGCGGTTGGTCCGGGCTCAACATCCGGACGTCGTCCTCGTCATGGGCGACGTGCGCGCCGCCGGGCTGCTCGAACGGTATGCCGCGCCCCAGCTGGCCGAACGTCTGGTTCGGCTGAACACCGGAGGCCGAGCGGCGGGGACGTCGCAGACCGCGGAGGACGAGGCGGTGGCCGCGGCGCTGGCTGTTCATCGCGCCGCTCGCGAGGCGGCGCTGGTGGAACGGTTCCGCGAGCAGTTGAGCCGTCAGCAGGATGCGGTCGAGGGCCGTGACGACGTGCTAGAAGTCTTGGATCGTGGCCAGGTCGACGAGGTGCTCATGGTCGACGACCTCCGCTCCGAGGCGACGGTGACCGTCGACGGCGCCAGCGTGCCGGCCGACGCTGCTCTCGTCTGGGCGGCGGTACGGACCCGGGCGGGAGTGACGCTGGTCGACCCGCACCAGGTGGCGCTGCGGGATGGCGTCGGAGCGTTGCTGCGGTGGTCGGACCAGGCCACGCCACACGGAATGACACCGGCGATGCGTGGTCACGGCGAGCACCCGGGATGACGAAGAACGCCGAGTAGGGCGGGCCGCGAGGCCGGTTACGGAGGCGGCTGGGCGCCGGGGTCGGTGAACTCGTCACCCTGCGCCCCAGGACGGTCGCCAGGGCCAAGACCGCTGTCCGGGTCCGCTTTGGCGCGCGACTCTTCGGCCGTCCTCGCCGGCTCGTCCGTCTCCGACGGCACCGCCGAGCGCTGGACGTGGGGGGTGGCGAGCTGCGACTCCTCATCGGCCGGGGACGCTTGCTCCGGGTCTCGCACGTCGTCGCTCATGCGCGGGTCCTACCCCGATCCGGCGGTTTGACACCTGCCCGGATTGACGAGGCGGCACACCGGGTACTGCTCTGGCATCCCAGTTGTGCACGTCACCGGAGGAGAGTTGAGATGTCCGACGAACGCGACGAGACCACGGATCTGAGCACCGACCAGGGAGTTCCCGTCGGTGACGCCGATGTCCAGGCCGACATCGACCGGGCATCGCGAGACCGCGGCACGGACGAGCCGTCCACGGAGGACTTTCTCAAGCGTGGCCAGGCCCAGATGGCCAGCGACGAGGGAGAGACCGCCGGTGCCGCCGACGTCGACGCCGACCGGGAGAACACCCGCGGGACCGGCGACGCCCGCTAGCGCCTTGGCCAGCCTCGACTGAGCATCCAGGCGAGGCGAACGTCGTCGGTGGACTACGGGCCGGCCGGACGATCCAGTGAGTCACCGTCGACGTCGAGCACGATGAGCGGGCTGTGCTCGAGCATGTTCTCGACGTCGGTTCGACGCCAGCGCTCGGCTGCCGCCTCGATCAGCGGCCGGCGTTCGTCGGTGTCGGTGACCACTCGGGCGGTCGCCGGGAGGTCCGCGACCACGCGGTGCTTGAGGTGGACGACGACTCGCGGGTCGGTCCTGATGTTGTGGATCCAGTCCCGCGTCCGGTCGGCTCGGGGCATACCCGTCACGAACAACAGACCGCCTTTGTCGTGCAGGAAGATCTCGATCCGCCGCTGCCGGCCGGTTCGGCGGCCGGTCGTCGTCAGGTCGATGACCTGGCTGTGGTGAAGGGCGGTGCGGATGGCGTCATCCACGGGTGCTCTCAGCGTCCACGGACGTCCTCTCGTACGGGTCCGAGGCGGTCAGTCTGTCACGGGCCTTCATGAGTCGCGGCCGGCTGAGCCCTCGCCGGCCGAGCCGCTGACGGCTCAGGTGCCCGCGCGGACGATCTGCTGGATGGCCCAGTGGTTTCCGTCCGGGTCTTCGACGTGGAGGAACCGGCCCCACGCCTGGTCGTCGATCTCGCCGGGGTCGAGGCCGCGCTCACGCAGCTGGCGCTGAGTGTCCTCGATGTCGCTGGTCACGACCTGAAGACCCTTCACCGAACCGGGGGGAGTGTCGGCCAGGCCGATGCCGAAGGCGATCGAGCACGCAGAACCCGGAGGCGTTAGCTGGACGAACCGCAGCTCCGGCGTCATGACGTGGTCGTGGTCGGCGTGGAACCCGAACTGGTCCACGTAGAACGCCTTGGCGCGGTCGACGTCGGAGACGGGGATGACGACGAGCTCGAGACGAAGGTCCATGGGTGCTCTCTTTCGGTCGACAGAAGGTGGTTGCGTCGGTGATCTCAGTCGGGCGGCGGCCTCCGCGTGGACGCTCTGCGCCGTCGCGACCCACTCCCGAGTCCAGGAGTCGACGTCGCCCGTGGTGATGCGCTCGACGACCGCGAAGACCTCGCCCAGATCGGGCTGCCACTGGTTGCGGCCGAAAGGCTGCGGCTGAGTTGACCGTCGAAGTCGGGCGTGGGCATGAACGTGACCATTCGGGCTCTGACCGGTGCGACACACGGATGGAACGGGTCTATCGCACCCGCCGACGGCCCAACAAGGAGAACCGCCGACGAAGTGACGGGAGCGCTCGACGGGCACGACGTCACTCAGAAGTCTCGGCGCAGATCCCTCGCAGCTTGTTCGAGTTCGAACTCGATGGATTGAGAACCCAGGTAGTGAGCTTCGCCGCCATTCTTGACCACGAGGATCGGCCCGGTTCCTGGTGGGGGTGCCTCGTGAGTCTGTCCGGACACGTTCGTGGCCAACGTCCAATAGCAGATCCAGCACCACCCGCGGTCCTCTGGATCACCCACCAGGGCGGCCTCGTCACTGATCGGCGGCTGGCGCGACAACAGTGCCTCGGCTCGTTCAGCCGCTGCGTTCGCGTCGATCATCGCTCCCCGTCCCTTCGGCGACAGCGTGCTCCTGTGTGCGTAGGGCGGCCACGCTGCGGGCCCACGCGAGGACCAAGCCTGGCACGAGACCTACGCGCGCTCGGAGAAGGCGATCGACGGCCAGCTCGGCGTCGGACAACGCGCGGGGAGCGTGCGGCGCCGCAGAACACTTCTTCGCTCGGCGACACGCTCGTACGTCGAGCGGGTTTGCTGAGCCGTGTGGTGGGTACCAGCCCGGCCTCGGGCCAAAGAGAGCGAGACCAACCATGCTGATCGTGTTCGGTATCGGGTCGAGCGTCGACCTCGTGACCGCTGTGACCTACGTCTGTGAGCACTGCGGAAACCACGCCCGGCACGACATCTTGCGAGAGCGGCGCCGGCTTAGCCTCTTCTTCATTCCGGTGCTGCCGGTCGGCCGGGCGCGCTACCTGGACGAGTGCACGGTATGCGGCCGAGTGTTGTCGATCTCGGAGTCGGACGCGGAGAACGCCGTTCGGACCGCCAAAGGACCGCAGGACTCGCCGATCTGGTCGCCACAGGACCGGTGATCAGGAGCCTGTCCGGGCGCGGAGAGGGGCGCGAGCCTGAGCGCCGTTCCCCGCCACCGAGAGGGCCGGCGCATACGGTGGGGCCATGGACTGGGTGGCCTCCGCGATCTGGTGGCACTGCTTCCCGCTGCGGTTCGTCAGCGCCGAGGACCGGCTGGACGAGCTACGGGGCGAGGGGCCACAGCACCGGCTGCCGTGGCTGACGTCGTGGTTGGACTACTTGATCGAGCTGGGCTGCAACGGACTGCTGCTCGGACCGGTCTTCGCCGCCACGTCGCACGGCTACGACACTCTCGACTACTTCCGCATCGACTCGCGGCTCGGCGACGATGCCGACTTCGATGACCTGGTGGAGGCCGCTCATGGCCGCGGGATCCGGATCTGCCTGGACGGGGTGTTCAACCACGTCAGCCGCGACCACCCGATCGTGCAGCGCGCCCTCGCCGCCGGACCGGCCTCCGAGGACGGGCGGTGGCTGCGGTGGCAGGAGCAGTACCCGCTCTGCTTCGAAGGCAACCTCGACCTCGTCGACCTGAATCTCGATGAGCCGGTGGTCGAGGACTACATCGTCGACGTGATGACCCACTGGCTGGGCCGCGGCGCCGACGGGTGGCGCCTGGACGCCGCGTTCGCCCCGGGCGCGGCGGCGTGGCG
>DATLPT010000293.1:0-6036 GCA_035535635.1 Lapillicoccus sp.
TGGGCCAAGGCTGGGAAGTCGCGCGAGGTCTTCGAGGAGGCGTTTCGCGACTTCGCCGACATCGGGTACACCGCGGTCAAGGCCGACATCCCCGAGGGCATGACCGCAGCGGAGTACCTCGAGTGGATCGGCGGCTACGGACTGGCGCCGGCACTCAGCTTGTTCAACTCGCCCTTCGACGAGACGGTGGACGCCGACGGGGAGCTCGAGGCGGCCAAGCGGTTCGCCGACGACCAGGCCTCGCTCGGCCTCGACCGGACCATGGTGTCGTCGATGGCGGTGCCGGCCCGAATGGCGCGGCCGGCGGTCGGAGCGGGCTTCGACGAGGGCCGGCTGGCCCGGGCGATCGAGCGCTGCGGACAGGTATGCGATGCCCTCCAGGCCGGGGGCGTCCGCCCGCTGCACCACTCGCACGTGGGCGGGGTCTTCGAGACCGAGACGGAGATCGTCCGGCTGCTCGACGACCTCGGACCGGACGTCATCGGGGTCGGCCCTGACACCGGGCACTTGCGCTGGGCCGGGATCGACCCGGCTGCGTTCATCGGGCGGTACGCCGACCGGGTCGGCGGCATCCACATCAAGGACTGCTTCCCCGACTACCTCGACGGGCGTCTTGATCCAGGCGATGAGCGCGGTTACCAGGAGCTGGCCGCCACCAAGCGCCTTTGGGCGGAGCCGGGGCTCGGCGTGGTGAACTTCGACGCGGTCGTGGCGGCCCTGCCGGCGGACTTCGACGGCGACCTCATGGTCGAGGTCGACGAGCCGAGCGTGGAGTCGCGGTACGAGTCCCACCGGATGGCCTTCGAGTGGGCCCAGCGGGCACTACCGAAGCTCACGTCGGACTGATCGCACGCTGAGAGCTGAGTCCACAGCGGTCCACCGGGCCGGCGCAGGAGCGCGGTCGGCCCGTCATCGGGTCATGTCTCGGACGGTGGCGGTGGTGATGTTGAGTCGGTCGATGTTGTCGCGGGCGGGGTGACTCCTTCCGGCTGGGCCGGCGGCGAATGCCGTCAGCAGGGTCGTGGTGATGGCGGTGACGACGTCGACGAGGTGCTGGTCCTGGGCATGGAATGTGCACTCGTAGACCAGACCGCAGACCCACGAGCTGGTGCCGGAGGCGAAGACGCCGGCGCCGCTGGAGGTGGTGTAGTAGGCCGCGTCGGAGAACTGACGATGACCGCTGCATGTGACCGGCGAGTGGAAGAGCACCTCGATGGGTCGGGGGGTGGGCACGCTGGGCGTGACCTGGTCGTACTCGGAGCCGACGAGGTTGGTCAGCGTGTCTCCGGGCTTGAGCCCGGACCCGGCGAGGAGCCACGAGTCGGCTTGCGCGACCACCATGTCCGCCTTGACGGGGTTGCACTGGTAGTACACCCCGGTGACAACGCTCTCCGGGCGCGGTACTGGTGGCTGACGCCACTGGGAGGTGGCCTCCGCAGGGTTCGTCTTCACTACCGGGTCGATCCCGGCCTCCTTGTAGTCGGTCTCGAGCCGGTCCGGGCCGGTCGGCGTGGGACCGAGCCGGATGTGCCGATACATCGCGTTGGCACCGAGGAAGGCCAGGTTCGTGCCCTGCTTGTCGCGCGCGGCGACCAGGGCGTCCCACATGGCCTGGCTGTAGTACTCGTCGTGCCCGAGTGAGATCACCGCGCGCGCGCCGTCCAACAGGTGCGGGTCGGCGTGCAGGTCGGTGTCGGTCACGTAGGCCACCGGCAGCCCCAGCTTCTCGGCCAGCCGGCCCAGCGGCGCCTCGTTGCCGAAGTAGTCCCCGCTGCCCATCCCGTAGTCGATCGGGCGGTCCAGCGAGACGGCGTAGGCCCGATCGGCAAAGCCCGTCGGCCCTCGGTACAGGCTGGTGCCGCCCCACCGGTTGTAGGCGTGCCACGTCGTGTTCTCGTTGACGATCACGACGGCGTCACGCGTCGTTGTGGCGCGCACCGTGAACGGAACGAGGTTCGTGGTGCCGGACGTCGTCTGAAGCTTGAGCAGGTAGTCGCCCGGTGGCCAGTCGCCCGTGGGAAGGGTCAAGGACGGCGTCCAGTTGGACGCTGACCAGGTACGCGTCGTCGCCTCGAACTGTGGCTTGGGCTGGTCCACCTGGGTCACCGAGGGGGAGGTCCACACCAGCCGAGCCCCGGCACCGGAGTACCACCCGATCCGGAACGCCTTGACGACGACCGGGCCCTCCAGCGAATGCACGTACAGCGCCACCGGCTGTCCCGGCGTTGCGCTGGCCCGACCGGTGAACCCCTCGACTTGGGTATTCGGCGGCTCGGTCACCCCAGAGGTCCAGCTCGGGTCTCCGGGTTTGCTGTTCTCCTCCTGAACCGCCCGAACACTCGGCCACGCCGCGGCCGTCGACGTCGTCGCCGAGGCCGGCGGGGTCGAATCGACGGCGGCCGTCCCTGGTTCGCTCGCACGCGCGGGCGATCTCGTGTTCAAGGGGGTGTCTTGTTGTCCCGTGCACGACGTGACCGCCAGGACGGCCAACAGTGTCACCGAGAGCGTTCGGGTCGACGACCACACATGCACCCGGGAACTATTCCAGACACCGCAGGGTTGGCCCTGGATCCTCAGACGATCTCGACGACGGGTCAGCTCACCGGTATCGGTGCGACGAGGGCAGCCCCGTACGCGTCCCGGTAGACCTGGTCCAGGACGGCCAGCGAGGCCATCCCCTCAGCGGGTCCGATCCAGAACGGCTCGGGATCGTCGAGGGTTCCGTAGAAGTCGGCCAGAAGCAGCTCGTGGGATACGCCCCAGTACGCCCGTCCGGTGGGCGTCGCCCGACGCTCCTCGACGACCTCCGTGCGGCCGTCCGCGTAGGTGACGAGCAGGTCGCCCCGGATGAGCAGTCGCGCGTGCTCGGTGTCGATCTCGATGGTCACCGGTGAGTCGACCGTATTGGCGACCGTCGCGAACAGCACGCTGCGCGAACCGTTCTCGTGGTCCATGACCAGTTGTGCCGTGTCCTCGACGTCGACCACGTCGCCGAGCGCGAAGGTGCCGATCCGGCTGCCCACGTTGGCGACGGGCCCCAGGAACCACTGCAGCAGGTCGAGCGTGTGGATCGCTTGGTTGATGAGGACACCACCGCCGCTGCGGGCCCGCTGGCCGCGCCATGGAGCGCGGCCGTAGTACTCCGGGGTCCGGTGCCAGGCGACGCTCGCCGAGGCGCCACGGACGGCGCCGAGATGGCCTCCGGCGATCAGCCTGTGCGCCTCGCGCGCCGCCCGGTTGTACCGGTTCTGGAAGCAGACGGCGATCTTGACGTCGGGCCTCGCCCGGCTGGCGTCGATCACGAGTTGGGCCTCGGCCACCGTGTTGGCGACGGGCTTCTCGAGGACGAGGTGGATGCCGCGATCGATGCCGTCGACGGCGACGGGTGCGTGCTGGTCGTGCGGGGTACAGATGTGGGCGACGTCCGGCTTGAGGGCGGCGAACATCTCGTCGTACTCGCTGTAGGCGGGCACGCCGTGGGCTGCGGCCGTCGCCCCCGCGCGGTCGCTGTCGGCATCGCACACCCCGACCAGTTCGGCGCCGTCGAGGTCGCGGAGGGCGGCGAGGTGGACGGAGGAGATGTCGCCGCAGCCGACGACGACGGTCCGTACCGGCGCGGTCACCGCTCCCGGCTCCGGGCCTCGAGGTCGGCCACCTGCTGCTCCACCATCGCGCTCACCTCGAGGTCGTCCACGCTGAGCCATTCGAGCACCGCGGCTACACCTTCGCGGACGGTACCGGCGGCCATGTCTGCGAGCCTCTCGCCCTCGACGTCGTGGACCGGAACGCCGTGGCCACGCAGGTGGGCGATCCAGGCGGCCACGAATCGCGTTGTCCCGCTTGGAAGCTCACCGTCGGCACGGGCAGCGCGGAGCACCGGCAGAGCGCGGATCGGCACCTTCTGTGATCCGTCGGCCGCGATCTGCGCCAGCAGATGCCGGATGTTCGGGTTCGCAAACCGGTCGAAGAGCGCCTGCCGGTATGCGGTGACCTCCTCCGCGGGCAGGGTCAGGTACCGCGACGCGCAGTCCCACCAGTCTTCGACCCAGCCGAAGACCTCGGGGTCCAGAACCGCGTCGGCCACCGTTTCGTGGCCGACGATGGAACCCGCGTAGGCCATGATCGAGTGAGCGCCGTTGAGCAGCCAAAGTTTTCGTGTCTCGAACGGTCGCACGTCGGTGACGAACCGAGCCCCGGCGGTCTGCCAGGCCGGACGTCCGGACGGGAAGTCGCCGGCCAGCACCCACTCCGTGAAGGGCTCGGTGACGACCAGCGCGGGGTCGTCCACTCCGGTCAGCGCCCGAGTGTCCGCAGCGTCCTCGTCGGTGGTGCGCGGCGTGATTCGGTCGACCATCGTCGTGACGAAGGAGACGTTGGCGTCGATCCAGACCGCGAGATCGGGGTCGACCTCGCGGGCGAGGTCGGTGACGACGCGGCGAGCCATGGCCCCGTTGTGGGGGACGTTGTCGCATGACACGACGGCGAGCGGTCCGGCTGCGGAGGCCCGTCGCGCATCGAGGCCCGTGACGAGCCGACCGGGGACGGTATCGAGTTCCTCAGGGCTGCCTGAGCGCAGCGCGGCCACGTCGTTGCGGACCGCCGGGGCCTCGGTATCGAGACCACCACTCTCGTCGCGGAAGTAGCCCGCCTCGGTCACGGTGAGCGTGACGACGGTGACGGCCGGGGCGGCGAGGTGCCCGCGCAGGTTCGCGAGGTCGCTGCCGACGTGGACGGCGCTGATGGCGCCGATGACCTCGGGAACACTCTCGGACTGGTGGCGGACGAGCAGTGTGTACAGGCAGTCCTGACCGGCGAGCTCGTCGGCCGTGCGCCGCGAGTGACCGGTGAAGGCGGCGATGCCCCAGTCGGCGGCGTCGTCGGAATGCTCGGTGTACCAGGCTTGGTGGGCGCGGAAGAAGTTGCCGACGCCGAGGTGGACGAGGCGTACGGGAGCGGCCGGGCGCCCGTCGGCGTCGCGGCTGAGGCGGCGGGTTGTGGTGACCGCGCGGCTCACAGCTTGAAGACCTGGCGCGGAATGGTCGTGACGAGGTCGACACCCGTGGCGAACGCCTCGTCCTCGTCGAGGCGGTGCTCGGCGACGAGTTGGGCCAGGTAGGCGCTGTCGAGGCGCCGCGACATGTCGTGGCGGGCTGGGATGGAGCAGAAGGCGCGAGTGTCGTCGATGAACCCCGACGTCCGGTAGAAGCCCACTGTCTCCGTGACCGCCCCGCGGAACCGGCGGATCGCCTCCGGCGCGTCGAGGAACCACCAGGGCACACCGGCGTACACCGCCGGGTAGAAGCCGGCGAGCGGCGCGATCTCGCGAGAGAAGACCGTCTCGTCGACGGTGAACAGCACCAGGTGAAAGCCCGCCGCCGTGCCGAACCGGCCGAGCAGCGGCTGCAGTGCGCGGGTGAACTCGACCGCGACCGGGATGTCGTGACCGGTGTCGGGGCCGAACGCCTCGAGGGTCGGGGCGTGGTGGTTCCGGTGGACGCCCGGGTGCAGTGTCATGACGAGGCCGTCGTCGATCGACATCTGCGCCATCTCGACGAGCATGTGCCGGCGCAGGGCGGTCGACTCCTCGGCCGTGGCCTCTCCCCGCAGCGCAGCTGTGAATATGCGAGCGGCCTCAGATGGCGAGAGTTCCACCGTCACGACGTCGGGGTGGCTGTGGTCGGCTGAGACGGCGCCGTGCTCTTTGAAGTGCCGTCGCCGTTGAGCGAGGGCGCGTTGGTAGCCCGGGAAGTCGCCGGTGTCCTCCCCGGACGCCTCGGCAAGACGGCCCATCAGCTGGGCGAAGTCGGGGCGTGCGGGTTCGAGGTACCGATCGGGTCGGAACGTGGGCACCACGCGTCCGTCGAAACTGGGGTCGGCCGCCAGCGCCGCATGGTGGGCGAGATCGTCGCAGGGGTCGTCCGTGGTGGCCAGCACCTCGATTCCGAAGCTCTTGAACAACTCTCGCGGCCGGTACTCGTCGGCGGTCAGGCACTCGGCCACGCGGTCGTAGATCTCGTCGGCCGACTCGGCGCTGGG
>DATLPT010000294.1:0-15374 GCA_035535635.1 Lapillicoccus sp.
GGGGCCGGCGGTGTGGTCGGCCAGGCAGCCGTCGCGGCCGCTCGTCGGCTCGGCGCCGCGCGCGTCGTGGCGGCGTGTCGGTCGGACGCGGCCGAGGCCCGCGCGCGACGGGCGGGGGCGGACGAGGTGGTTCGCCTCGTCGAGGGCACGGAGGCCCGCGATCTGGTGGCGGCCTTCACGGCCGCGGCCGAGGGGCCGGTTGACGTCGTCCTCGACCCGGTGTTCGGCGCCGCGGCCTCGGCTGCCGCCCGGGCGCTGGCGCACGGCGGCCGCCTGGTCAACCTCGGCGGCCTCGGCGGGGACGCGGCCGAGCTGTCATCGGCGGCGCTGCGCGGCCGCAGTGCGAGCGTCCTGGGGTACACGAACAACGCGCTGACGCCGGCCCAGCGAGCAGATGCGCTCGGCGAGGTCTTGGCGATGGCCGCTGCCGGATCGCTCGAGGTGGATCGCCAGGTGCACGCGCTCGACGACGTGGCGACGGCGTGGACCGCAGCTAGCGCGAGCTCGGGGGTCCGCTCGGTGGTGCGGCTGCGGTAATCCTCGCCGGCCCCCGTCCGACCTGGCCAACACGACGGGCAGGAAGGGCATCTTCGTGGCGAACGGCGTGTATCAGCTCCTCCGATCTGGTCTCCTTAGCGTCCATGGCTTCGGATCCGGCCCAGTTCGAGAAGCCGCTGGCCCTCGCTCACGCCGCCGCCCTCGAGTGGCTGGCATCGCTCGGCGAACGACCGGTCGGCCCGCGGACCAACGTTGAGGCGCTCCTCGCGGCGGTCGACGGTGGGCTTCCAGACACACCGACCGATCCCGCCGAGGTTGTCGAGCTCATGGTCCGCACCGTTGAGCCCGGACTGATGGCCATCTCGTCGGGACGGTTCTTCGGGTGGGTCATGGGCGGCACCCTGCCGGCGGCGCTGGCCGCCGACTGGCTAGTCAGTGCCTGGGACCAGAACGCCGGGATGCGCAACCCGACGCCGGCCATCTCGGCCCTGGAGGAGACCGCCGGGACGTGGCTCCTGGACGTGCTCGGCCTGCCGGCCTCCGCGGACGTCTCCTTCACGACCGGCGGGACCACAGCGAACATGGTCGGGCTGGCTGCCGGTCGTCACGCCGTGCTCGCCCGGCACGGCTGGGACGTCGAGGCCGGCGGACTGCAGGGGGCGCCGCGCGTGCACGTGCTGACCGGGGCCGAGCGCCACGACAGCGTCGACCTCGCGCTGCGCTACCTCGGGTTAGGCGCGGCGACCCTCGTCGAGGCCGACGACCAGGGTCGGATCCTCGCGGACGCCTTGGCTACGGCTCTGGCCGACATCCCTGAGGGCGCGCCGATCCTCGTCGTCCTTCAGGCCGGAAACCTGCACTCGGGAGCCTTCGACCCGTTCACCGACACCATTGGCGCGGCGCACGAACGGGGCGCCTGGGTCCACGTGGACGGCGCCTTCGGTCTGTGGGCCGGGGCCAGTCCGCGGCTGCGGCCGCTCGTCGAGGGGATGGCCGAGGCGGACTCGTGGGCGACCGACGCGCACAAGACGCTGAACGTGACGTACGACTGCGGCATCGCCGTCGTCCGCGAGCCAGCGGCGGTGCGAGGAGCTTTCGGAGTGCATGCGAGCTACCTGGCGGCGGCCGACCCGTCCGGTCCCGGCAACCCCTACGAGAAAGTCCCCGAGATGTCGCGCCGCGCCCGAGGCGTGCCGGTGTGGGCGGCGCTGCGGTCGTTGGGGCGGTCCGGTGTACGCCTGCTGGTCGAGCGGCTGGCCACCCGAGCCACGGAGATCGCTGCCGGGCTCCGCGCCATTGATGGCGTCGAGGTGCTCAACGAGGTGCCCTACACGCAGGTATGCATGGCCCTCGACAGCGACGAGCGCACCCGTGCGTTGGGCGAGAAGATCGTCGAGGACGGGACCGCCTGGATCTCCGGGTCGACTTGGCGGGGACGAGCCGTGCTGCGCGTGTCGGTCAGCAACTGGTCGACGGACGAGTCCGACGTCGAGCACACGCTCGACATGGTGCGCCGGCTGGTCGTGCAGGTCTGACGACCGCAGCGCGGCGACCGCACGTCAGGGCGCCGGCTGGGGGTCCCGCTCGATGGCCGGCATCCACCTCGTGATGACGACGAGCACGAACGACAGCGCGAGCGGCAGCAGCATCGCCTTCTGCACCCCGAACGTGTGCACCAGCCACCCGAGGACCGCCGGGCCGCAGAGGAACGCCGCGTACCCGAACGTGACGACCACCGCGAGCATCCGGCCCCCACCGAGGTAGCCCGACGTCGCATACACCTGCGGCGCGATCATCGCCACGCCGAACCCGACGAACGCCCAGCCCACCAGCAGCACCGGCACCGGCGTCGCGACGACCGTGATGGCATACCCGATCGCCGATGCCGCCGCCCCGACCCACACCACCGGCCGATGCCCGAAGCGGGCGACCGCCCAGTCCCCGACCAGCCGCATCGCCACCATGAACAGCGTCACCGTGACGACGGCGATGGACGCCGCCCCCGGGTCGACGTGGGCCACGTCGGCCATGTGGATCGAGGACCAGTCGTACGCGGTGCCCTCCATGAGGCCGAAGCAGACTGCCATGGCGCCGAGCAGCCAGGCGACCGGCGGGATCTTCTCGCGCTTGCCGTCGACCGTATGCGTGAGCGGTTCAGTTTCGGGGATCCACCGCATCGTCAGCAGCAGCGACGCCAGCCCGAGCGCGGCGACGGTGAGCATCGCCGGCAGGACCACCGACCCGTTGTCGTCGCCGACGGCCCAGGCGCTGAGGAAGACCACCGCGGCGCCGGCGAACGAGCCGATGCTCCAAAAGGCGTGGAACCGGCTCATCACCGGGATCGGCCGAGCCTTTTCGACGGCCACACCGAGGGCGTTCATCGCGACGTCCATGGCACCGTTGCCGAGGCCGATGAGCACCCCTGCCACGACGGCCACCGGGAACGACGTCGCGAACGCGAGCACCGCCGCGCCGACGATCAGCAGCGGCAGCACGGTCAGCGTCACTCGGCGTCCGCCCACCCGGTCGGCAAGGCGGCCACCGAACTGCATGGAGATGACGGCGGCCACGCCGACGACGAAGAGCAGCACCGCCAGAGTCCCGGCGTCGATCCCGAGCCGGGCGCGCAGCGCCGGCAGGACACCGGCCCACCCGCCGATCACCAACCCGTTCGTGGCGAAGAGCGAGCCCACCGCCACGACGGCAGCGCGGCTGCTGTGCGGGACGGCGCTGACGCGAGACGTCGACTCGGACCGGACGGCCATGAAGGAATCCTGGGTGGAGAGCGGCAATTGCCCTTCAGCGTAAGGGCGCCCGTCGAGGGGCGCTCACCAGGGCTTGGTGGTCCGGCAGCGACCGTCGACGCCCCGAAAACCGGTGGGGGACAGTCCTCGCGCGCGCGTACCGTGAGTCGCTGTGCGTCTCCCGTACGAGCATCCGGGCACCCCGGACCTGCGCGGCCCACTGAGCTTCTTGGGCTGGGTCGGCCGGGGAGAGTGGCGCACCCTCGTCGTGGCGACGTTCTTCGGTGTCCTGTGGATGGTGACCCAGGCGCTCTTTCCCTTCGCGATGAGCAGAGCGATCGACGAGGGGATCGTCGCGGCCGACGGGTGGCGCCTCCTGCTCTGGTGTGGCGGCCTGGTGGGGCTCGGCGTGGTCAGCGCGCTGGCGGGTGCCTGGCGGCACTGGTTCGCGGTGCACAACTGGTTGCGGGCGGCGTTCCGCTCGATCCAGCTGGTCGGCTGGCACAGCGCCGACGTGGGCGAGGCCCTCCCCCGTCAGACGCCCACCGGTGACGTCGTCGCGGTGGTGGCGGCCGACGCGATGCGGCTCGGCGGGCTGTTCGACGCGCTGGCCCGAATGGCCGGGGCCGTCGTGAGCTTCGTCGTCGTCGCCGTCATCCTCCTCACGACGTCCCGCACCCTCGGCCTCGTCGTCCTCGTCGGGTTGCCGGTGCTCGTAGGACTCCTCGCCTTCCTCGTCCGACCCTTGCAGCGTCGCCAGGCTCACCAGCGCGAGGAGTCGGGCCGGCTCATCGGACTGGGCGCCGACACCGTGGCCGGTCTGCGGGTGCTGCGCGGGATCGGGGGCGAGCAGACCTTCCTGCGCCGTTATGCGGGTCAGTCCCAGCAGGTGCGAGGCGTCGGGTACCGCGTGGCCGGCGTCCAGGCGGGGCTCGACGCTGCCCAGGTGCTGCTACCCGGCGTCTTCGTCCTCGTCGTGACCTGGCTCGGCGCCCGCTACGCCCTGGCCGGCGACCTCTCGGTCGGCGACCTCGTTGCGTTCTACGGATACTCCGCCTTCCTCGTCCTGCCGCTGCGGACCGCCACCGAGTTCGTCGACCGGTACAGCCGGGCGTACATCGGCGCCGGGAAGCTGATCCGGGTCCTCTCGGTGATCCCGGACCACCGCGACCACGAGGACCCGGGCCGCCACGCAGCCGAGCCGCCGAAGGGCGTTCCGCTCGTCGACGAGCGCAGTGGCGTGGTCGTCGAGCCAGGCCTGCTCACCGCCATCGTCTCCGCTCGACCCGAGGAGTCGGCGGCCCTCGCCGACCGACTGGGTCGGTTCGGGCTCGACGCGGCAGGCGTCCGGCTGGGCGAAACCGCGTTGCTCGAGCTGCCCCTCGACACGGTCCGTCGGCGCGTCGTGGTCAGCGAGACCGATCCGAGGCTGTTCACCGGAACGCTGCGCGACGAGCTCGACCCGTGGGGTCGCCACGACGACGCCGCAATCCTCCGCACCCTCTCCGTCGCGAGCGGAGAGGACGTCCTCGAAGCGCTGGCGCACGGCCTCGACAGCGAGGTGGTGGAGCGTGGGCGTTCGTTCTCAGGCGGCCAACGTCAGCGCCTCGTGCTGACCCGCGCCCTGCTGACCGACGCCGAGACGCTGGTCCTCGTCGAGCCCACGAGCGCCGTGGACGCGCATACCGAGGCCCGCATCGCCGGCCGCCTGGCCGCGGCTCGGCACGGGCTCACCACCGCGGTCATGACCGCCAGCCCGCTCCTGCTCGACCACGCCGACCGCGTGCTGTTCCTGCAGAACGGCGTCGTCGCCGCGGCCGGCCGCCACCACGAGCTCCTGCACACCAACTCGGCCTACCGGGCCGTCGTCACCCGAGGGGAGGACTGATGGCGTTCCTCATGACGCCGCCGACCGCGGCCACGCTCCCGGTCGCCGAGATGTCCTCCGTGCGCACGCATACCGTGCGCCTGCTGCGGCAGCACCGGCGGCAGCTGTCGCTCGTCCTCGGCCTGCACACCCTGGCCGCGGTCGCCGCGCTGGCCGCCCCGCGGATCGTCGGGCTCCTCGTCGACACCGTCACCCAGCAGGGTGACGTCGAGAGCGTCAACGGGTTGGCCGGCGCGCTGGCCGTCGCCGTCGCCGTCCAGACCGTGCTCACCTGGTTCGCGCGGCGGGCGTCGTTCCGGATGGGCGAGGACTTCTTCGCCGAGCTGCGTGAGCAGTTCATGACCCGGGTCGTGTCGCTGCCGCTGTCGACCGTGGAGCGGGCCGGCACCGGGGACCTCGTGTCGCGGACCACCAACGACGTGGAGGCGCTCTCGTACGTGGCTCGGTTCGGGATCCCGTCGATCTTCGTGGCCGCCGTGACGGTCGCTATCACGGTCGTCGCGGCCTTCCTCACCGGGTGGATGATCGCGCTGGCCATCGTCGTGGGGTTCCCGCTGCTGTGGTTCTCGACGCGGTGGTACCTCCGGTATGCGCCCGACGGCTACCTGCGCGAGCGGGCCACCTACGCGGTGATGAACGGCGTCGTGACCGAGACGGTCGACGGTTCAAGGACGGTCGACGCGCTGCGCCTTCGCCAAAGGCGGCGCGCCCGGATCGACCGAGCCATCAGTGACGCCTACGACGCCGAGATGTACACGCTCCGGCTGCGGATGTGGTGGTTCCCGCAGGTCGAGGTCGCCTACCTGCTTCCGGTGGCGGTGACGCTGCTCTGGGGTGGCTTCCTCGTCGCCAACGGTCAGACCTCGGTCGGGACGGTGACGGCGGTGGCGCTCTACGTCCAGGCCCTCGCCATGCCGCTCGACGAGCTGCTCATGTGGCTCGACGAGATCCAGGTGGCGGCGACCTCGCTGGCCCGGGTCATCGGCATCGCCGACGTGCCGCCGGACCGCGCGGCCACCGGCGAGACCCCGCGCGACGCGCACCTCGAGGTCGACGACGTCCGGTATGCGTACCGGGCCGGTCGCGACGTGCTCAAGGGCGTGTCGCTGGACCTGGTACCGGGCGAGCGGCTGGCCATCGTGGGACCGTCGGGAGCGGGAAAGTCGACGCTGGGCCGGCTCATGGCCGGCATCGACGGGCCGCGGACCGGACGGGTGGACGTCGGCGGCGTGCGGCTCGTCGACCTCGAGCTGGAACGGCTGCGCGGCGAAGTCGCCCTCGTCACGCAGGAGCACCACGTCTTCGTCGGCACGCTCGAGGACAACCTGCTGCTGGCCCGGCCCGGCGCGTCGCAGGACACGCTGCTGGCCGCCCTCGAGGCGGTCGACGCGCGGGTGTGGGCTCTCGGCCTGCCGCGGGGGCTGGAGACCGTCGTCGGCAGCGGCGGGCACCAGCTGACCACGGCTCAGGCGCAGCAGCTGGCGCTGGCCCGGCTGGTGCTGGCGGACCCGCATACCCTCGTCCTCGACGAGGCCACCTCGCTGCTCGACCCGCGGGCGGCCCGGCACCTGGAGCGCTCACTGGCCGCCGTCGTGTCCGGGCGCACCGTTGTCGCCATCGCCCACCGGCTCCACACGGCTCACGACGCGGACCGGGTCGCCGTGGTCGAGGACGGGTTCGTCACGGAGGTGGGCACCCACGACGAGCTGATCGAGACCGACGGCGCGTATGCCGCCCTGTGGCGTTCGTGGCGGGACGAGCCGAGGACGTCACCGGCCGGTCGCTGAGCCTTGGCGGCGCCGGCTGCTATGGTTCACGCAATGGTTAACGATGTGTTCGAGGCCCTGGCGAACCCGGTGCGCCGCCGGATCGTCGAACGGCTCGCCGTCGAGCCGCGGACCGTGGGAGCGGCCTCGACCGGACTCGGCGTGTCGAAGCCCGCGATCTCGCGGCACATCAGAGTGCTGGAGGACGCCGGAGTGGTCGAGCGGACGGTCCGTGGGCGGATGCACGTCCTGGCCCTCAACATGGCCGCGCTGGACGAGGGCCGGGACTGGCTGGAACGTCAGCACGTAGTTTGGGAGCGCCTGTTCGACGCGGTGGACGACCACCTGGCCGCCGACAAACCGGCCACCGCCGGCCGGCGGACGACGTCGTGAGCCCGACCCGTCCGCCGCTGCGGATGGAGCGGACGTTCGCGGCGCCTGCGGAGCGGGTGTTCGACGCCTGGACCAGTGTCGACACCCTACGACGGTGGTGGCCGGCCGGACCGGGCTGGACCACGCCGTTGGCCGAGGTCGACGTGCGGGTCGGAGGGGCGCTCCAGCTGCTCATGCGGGACCCCGACGGCGGGGAGTTCGGCGGCGAGGGCACCTACCTCGTCCTCGACCGCCCGCGGAGGCTCGCCTTTTCCTGGCAGTGGGACGATCCCGAGCTCGGCAGGGACCGGCAGGTCGTGGACGTGACGTTCACCGACAACGGCGACGGCACGACCACGGCGGTCCTGACCAACACCGGTCTCAGCACCGCCGAAGCCGAGTCTCACCGCGAGGGTTGGGAGCTGTCCTTCGTCAACCTCGACGAAGTCCTCCGGAGCCCGGCCGGATGAGCGACCGTCCATGAGAAAGAACGGGTTGGCGCGGCTCGAGGCCAACACGGTGGCCGGCGGCGTCCGCGCGCGGGCCGGGCGGTGGTTCCGGCGCCGACCGGTCGTGCCGGACTCCGCCTTCCAAGACCCGTCGGACCCGTATCCGGGCCATTGGCGGGAGTTTCCGCAGGAGTGGCCCGGGCCTGTCACGAGCGATCAGCTCCGCGAGGCGCTCGCAACGCTGCCTCCCACCTGGCGCGTGGTTCTGCTGCGCCACGACGGACCGTCGGGCGACACCGCCGACGACGCCGTCGCAGCTGAGTCCGGGCTGACCGTCGCGCAGGAGCGCGACATCCTCACCGCGGCGCGCGCCGCCCTGCGCGAGGCGCTCGACGCGGCGCAGCGACGAGCGGCTCGGTGACCGTGACCACGCCCTCGTCGGCGCCGCGCGCCCTGTCGCGCCGGCTGCGTGCCGTGCAGGTCGGGGCCGTCGCGGAGGGGTTCATGCTGTGGGTTCCGATCGAGAAGCTGTTCCAGACCGAGATCGGCTTCGACGCCGCCACCATCGGCCTGATGGCCGCCGCGTACGCCGCGGTCGTGCCGCTTCTCGAAGTGCCCACCGGCATCCTTGCGGACCGATGGAGTCGCAAGGGAATCCTCGTCGTCGCCAGCCTCGCCGCCGGGGCGAGCGCGCTTATCGGGGGGCTGAGCCAGTCCGTTCCGCTCTACATCGTGGCGGCCATGGTTCTCGGCATCTACTTCGCGCTCAGCTCCGGCACCGTCGACAGCGTGGTCTACGACACCGTCGTCGAGGAGACCGGGTCGAGCGACCTCTACGAGCGGTGGATGGGACGCGTGCGCATCGTCGAGAGCGTCTCGCTCGCCGCCAGCGCCGTGCTGGGCGGGGTGGTCGCCGAGCTGACCAGTGCCCGGCTGACCTACTTCCTGACCATTCCGTTCGCCCTGGCCGGGGTCGTCGCATACCTGCGCTTCGACGAGCCGCAGCTGCACCGCACCGAGGAACGGACCGCGCTCCGCGAGCACGTCTCGACGACCCTCCACGCCATGGTCGCCGCACCCCGGGTCCGGACGACGATCCTGCTGCTGGCCCTGACCGCCCTGTTGTCGCAGACCGTCTTCGAGTTCGGCCCGCTGTGGCTGGTCGACCTGCAGGCGCCACCCGGCGCATACGGTCCGTACTGGGCGCTGCTGGTGGGCACGCTCGGCGTCGGCGGGTACCTGGCGGGCCGACTCGACCTGGACCGACGGGGCCTTGTCGCCGTCCTCGCGGCCGTCCTGGTGGCCGCGGCGGTGGTGCTCTCGACCAGTCGCCAGCTGATCGTCGTCGCCGCCGCGCAGACCGCGCTGGCCCTGGTTCTGGCCATGCTCGGCATCCATGCCGGCCGGCTCCTGCATGACGCGGTCTCCTCGCGGATCCGGGCCGGGGTCTCGTCGGGGGCGGGAACCTTCTCCTGGCTGCTCTTCCTTCCGTTCTCACTCGTCCTCGGAGCGCTGGCTAGACGCGACGGCGTGCAGACCGCCGGGTGGCTGGTCGTCGGTGCGGTGGCAGTTCTCGCGGTGCTTCTCGTGGTCGTCGTCGCGCGTTCCCCACGGACGACGCCGCAACCGGAGCCGGACCCGGCCGAGGTCGTTCGTGCGGACGTCAGCGGTCCGCCGCCGGTGGACCTGGTCTGCCAGGAGCTGGTCACCGTGGTCAGCGACTACCTCGACGGCGTGCTTCCGGCGGACTGGCGGGAGCGCGTCGACGACCACCTCAGCGGGTGCGACGGGTGTTCGGGGTACCTCGGCCAGCTGCGGACGATGCTCGACCGGCTCGCGGAGCTGGAGGTCCAGCAGCGACGGCCGCCTCAGTCCCTCATGTAGGGCGACACGACGACCTCGACGCGCTGAAACTCCTTGACGTCGGAGTAGCCGGTCGTGGCCATGGCTCGCCGGAGCGCGCCGACGAGGTTCGTCGTCCCGTCGGCCACCCGGCCGGGGCCGAAGAGGATCTCCTCCAGGCGGGCCGTGGCGCCCACCTCGACGCGCTCGCCGCGCGGCAGCTCGCCGTGGTGCGCCTCCGGGCCCCAGTGGTAGCCGCTGCCGGGGGCGTCGCTGGCCCGGGCCAGCGCCATGCCCAGCATGACGGCGTCGGCCCCGCAGGCGACAGCCTTGACGATGTCGCCCGACGTGCCGACGCCGCCGTCGGCGATGACGTGGACGTAGCGGCCGCCCGACTCGTCGAGGTAGTCCCGCCGGGCGGCGGCCACGTCGGCGATGGCCGAAGCCATCGGGGCGTGGATGCCGAGGGTGCGCCGCGTGGTGTGCGCCGCACCGCCGCCGAACCCGACGAGCACGCCTGCCGCGCCGGTTCGCATGAGGTGGAGGGCCGCGGTGTAGGAGGCCGCACCGCCGACGATGACGGGGATGTCGAGTTCGTAGATGAACCGCTTGAGGTTGAGCGGCTCCGCGCGACCACTCACATGTTCGGCGCTGACGGTGGTGCCGCGGATGACGAAGAGGTCGCAGCCGGCGTCGACAACGGTCTTCCAGTGCTGCTGCGTGCGTTGGGGGCTCAACGCACCCGCCACCGTGACGCCCGCCTGCCGGATCTCCCGGAGCCGCTCGGCGATGAGCTCGGGCTTGATGTCCTCGGCGTAGATCTCCTGCATCCGGGCGGTGGCCTTGGCCGCTTCGAGGCGGACGATCTCTTCGAGGTACGGCTCAGGGTCCTCGTACCGCGTCCACAACCCTTCGAGGTCGAGGACCGGGAGGCCGCCGAGCTTGCCGAGGGCGATCGCCGTCTGCGGAGACATCACCGAGTCCATCGGCGACGCGATCACCGGGATGGCGAAGTGGTAGGCGTCGATCTGCCAGGAAACCGACACCTCCTCGGGGTCGCGGGTACGCCGCGACGGCACCACGGCGATGTCGTCGAAGGAGTATGCGCGCCGGCCCCGCTTCCCGCGGCCGATCTCGATCTCGGTCATCGTGTGGGTAGCCCTCTCGTATGCACCGCGCGAGCCTATCCATCGGTGTCGGTGGCCATACTGGCCCTCCAGCGCTCGGGTTTCCGGGCGCTGGAGCACCTTTGGTCGCTGTGCACAAGCGGTGTCCGCCTCGTCCCGTCGTCCACAACCGACGAGGGCGTCATGGTGGGGACGCCTGGGCGGTGATCACCGTGGCGGGCATGAGCTCCACCGCGGCGCGGCAGCGCCAGGTCCACGCGGCCGCCGAACCCTAGTGCTGGCCGGCCGGCGGGTCGCCTGACGCCAACAGTGGTCCGCTTCCGCTCGGCTTCCCGAGCGCCCGCGGACCACTGTGGTCAGGCCTCGGGGACGGTGAAGTCATCGAGGACGAGCTCGAGGAAGTACCGGGGACTGTCCCCCCATTCGACGAGCTCATCGGGGGTGGCGCCGGCCACGGTGCCCCACCAGTTGAAGGCCCGGTTGACCACCTGGGTCACCATGGCTGACGGCAGCAGCTGGACGAGCTCGTCCGGGCCGATCACGTCGTGCCAGCACGAGGCATAGGCGTTGACGACGGGACGCCACGGGACCGTCGAGAGCCGGTCGATCCAACCCCATGGCACCGCGAGGGTCTCGAGCGGGTGAGCCCACTGCGCGTCCCCGAAGTCGAAGATCCGCAAGCCACCGGCGACGGCGAACACGTTGCCGGGGTGGAGGTCGCCGTGCTGGAACGACGCCGTCGGCAGCGGTCCGCCGAGCAGAGTGGCGACCGAGTCATCGAGGAGACCCTGGGCACCGCGAAGCCGACGGGCGGCGGCCGCGTCGAGGTGGGACGGGTGCTCAGGAGGGAGTGCGGCCAGGGACTTGATCAGCTCCTCGAACCGCGCCGGAACCGTATGCGGCGCACAGTCCGGCAGCCCGGCGGCTAGCAGCTCCGGCCCGCGGTCGGCGAGCCGGCGCTGCATCCCGGCCGCCACGCCGACGACCGCCTGCCAGTCATCGAGGGAGGCGTCGTGCGAGTCGCCCAGTATGGTGCCGCGGTCGCGGGTCAGGACCCAACCACGCTCCGCCTCGACGGCTAGGGGCTCGTCGACCTCGCCCGGGTCCAGCCGGACGAGCACGGCGTGGACCGCCGGCTCGAACGCCAGCGCCGGACAGTTCGCCTTGAACCAGAGCGGTCCGGCGTCGGTCGGGACGACCAGCTGGGTCGACCACGGCCGCACCCGCGGCTGTGTGATGTCGCCGACGACCGTCGCGCCGGCGTCGGCCACCCGCTCTCGGATCCACCGTTCCGCCTCCGCGCGCCAGGCCGCCGACGAGACGACCTCGCTGAACGGACGGACCGTCATCTCAGACGACCCGGCCCACGTGGACCCGCCAGCGTCGGCCGGCCCTCCAGTGCGCGACCACCGCCCGCTCCAGCGACGAGCGCTGCGGCAGTGCCTCGACCGGCTCGGCCGCGTTCCCGAAGACGAACTTGCGCACAGAGGCGTCGCCGTCGTCGTCCTTCGCCGGCCCGATCCGGAACCGGCGCTGGAAGGCGGCGATGTTCGACGACTCGGGCAGGTACTCGAGGAGCTGAGGGTCGAGCAGCCACGAGATGCAGTAGCGCACCCGCAGCCGGTGCTCGGGGAACCTCTTGCGCAGGACGGTCCGCCCCGCGCGGAGCGACTCGCGAACCGCCGCGGGGTCCAGCGGACCGGACTCCGGGATGTGCAGGTTGACGGCCAGCTCACCTGGGGACCAGTCGGCGCCCTCAGCGAGGAACCACGCCGACGTTCGCAGCCCCGGCGTCGCCCGTTCGTGCTGCAGCCGCCCGATCTCGAGGATCGACCCGATCAGGTGCCGCGGCAGCCAGCCCGCCAGCTCGTCCGAGAGACCGGCGTCGCCGAACCAGACCCGGTTCCGGTGCAGCATCCGGCCGACGTCCCGGAGTGTCGAGGCGGTCATCGCCGGTGAGACTCCCAGTCTCTCGGCCCACGCCAGCGTCGCCGGCAGCACCTCGGCGAAGGCCACGACGGGCAGGTATGCGACGACCGTGGGGTCCCCGTCGGGCCGCGGGGTCAGCGGGGGCGGAGGCGACGGCATACCTATCGCCTCCGTGAGATCAGCGGCGGTCCGAGCGACCCACCCGGCGAGGGCGGCGTCGTCGCATACCGACTCCGCGGCGCGCTGGACGCCGGCGAGGTCGTCGGACGGGACGCCGAAGAGGGAGAGCGCCTGCTCCGAGAGGCGGGTCGCGACGGTCACCGGGCCGAGTAGTTGGGGGCCTCCACGATCGACTGGATGTCGTGCGGGTGGCTCTCCTTGAGGCCGGCGGCGGTGATCCGAACGAACCGGCCGCGGGCCTTGAGCTCCGGCACGGTGCCGGCACCGACGTAGAACATCGACTGGTGCAGCCCGCCGATGAGCTGGTGGGTGACCGCCGAGACCGGGCCGCGGTAGGGAACCTGCCCCTCGATCCCTTCAGGCACGATCTTGTCGTCGCTGGTGACGTCGGCCTGGAAGTAGCGGTCGCGGGAGAACGACTTCTTGCCCCGCGACGCCATGGCCCCCAGCGAGCCCATCCCTCGGTACGCCTTGAACTGCTTGCCGTTGACCAGCACCAGCTCGCCGGGCGACTCCTCGCAGCCGGCCAGGAGGGAGCCGATCATCACCGTGTCGGCGCCGGCGACGAGCGCCTTGGCGATGTCGCCGGAGTACTGCAGTCCCCCGTCGCCGACGACCGGCACTCCCGCCGGCGACGCCACGTGCGAGGCCTCGTTGATGGCAGTGACCTGAGGGACGCCAACCCCGGCGACGACACGGGTCGTGCAGATCGAGCCCGGTCCCACGCCGACCTTGACCCCGTCGGCGCCGGCGTCGACCAGGGCCCGCGCGCCCTCGCGTGTGCCGATGTTCCCGGCGAGCACCTGGACCTGGCGGGTCGCCGGGTCCGACTTGAGCCGCCGGATCATGTCGAGCATGAGACGGGCGTGGCCGTTCGCCACCTCGGGGACGAGCACGTCGACACCGGCCTCGACCAGCGTCGTCGCTCGCTCCCACGCGTCGCCGAAGTACCCGATCGCGGCGGCGACGAGAAGGCGGCCGTGGCCGTCCTTGCTGGCCTGCGGGAACTGCTCGGACTTCACGAAATCCTTGACCGTGATGAGACCCGCCAACCGGCCCTCCGGGTCGACGATCGGCAGCCGCTCGCGCTTGTGCATGCGCAGCAGGGCGGTAGCGTCCTCGCGGCTGATCCCGACCGGCGCCGTGACGAGCGGCATCGGCGTCATCACCTCGTCGACCTTGGTGGTGGCCCACTCCGCCAAGGGCGTGAACCGCAGATCGCGGTTGGTGATGATGCCGAGCAACCGGTTATCGCTGTCGACGACCGGCAGGCCGGAGACGCGGTACTGGCCGCACTTCTCGTCGAGGTCCTCGAGGGTCGCGTCGGCGCTGATCGTGACCGGGTTGGAGATCATCCCGGTCTGCGTCCGCTTGACAAGGTCGACCTGGTACGCCTGGTCCTCGATCGAGAGGTTCCGGTGCAGGACGCCGATGCCGCCTTGGCGCGCCATCGCGATGGCCATCCGCGACTCGGTGACGGTGTCCATCGCGCTGGAAACGAGCGGGACTCGGAGGCTGATCTCCCGGGTCAGGCGGGTCGTCGTGTCGACCTCGCTCGGGATGACGTCCGTCTCGCCCGGGAGGAGGAGGACGTCGTCGTAGGTGAGCCCCAGCGGGGCGAGGACGTCGGCGGCGTGGTCGGAGCGGTCGGACGAACCCAAGCTCATTTTCGTAGTCTACGGGCGCCGTCTCGCGCCGTCCGACCCGCGACGCGGAGTGGTGGCGTGTCGGCCGGCGTGTCGGTGCCGCCCGGTTGAGGGCCAGAGCGCGGGTATGCGACGGTGCCGGCCCTCGGCGTCACCGGAGCCAGCGGTGCCTGTTCAGTCGCTAGCCCAGGGGGGCCTACGGACCGGTGGGACTGGTGGCGGTACTGCCCGTCGTCGTCCCCGTCGTCGTGGCCGCCGCGGTGCTGGGCGTCGCGCCGGAAGTCGTGGCGGCAGGCGCGACGCTGGTCACCGGGGGCTGGGACGCGACCCTGATCTTGCCCCTGCGCTTCTCGGGGACCCGGGACGCTGGGTCGTCGTCATCGGTGTTCGTGCCGTCGGTGGTCGTGCCGGTGGTGGTGCCCGTGCCCGTCGTCCCGGTACCACCGCTCGACCCGTCCTGGCCCTGGCCGTTGCCCTGGCCGTTGTGCCCGTTGTTCTGGCCGCTGGCGACACCCGTGGCCCCGTTGTTGGTCGTGGCGGGCGTGGCGATCGTCGGCGTCGGGGTCGGCGTCTTCGTCGGCTGGGAGGCGGCTTCGGCCGGCTCGCCGCCTTGGTTGCCTTGGTTGCCGTCGTTGCTTTCGTTGTCTTGATTGCCCTGCTCGGTGCCGGACTCGCTCGGGTCGGTGAGCGTCGTCCCGCCGTTCGGCGTGCCCTTCCCCTGGGTCTTCTCGCGGGCAGGGTCCTGAAGATCCTCGGAGGTGGTGGCGCCGACGATGGGGTCACCCATCGGGTAGACGGACGACAGATCCACTGCCGGCAGCCCCTCGGCGGTGAGGGGCGCGGCGAGGGGCGCGGTGAACGGGCCGGTGGGTATTCCGCCGAACGGCAGGGCCAGGCGGCCCTGGAACGGAGTGCCGGCGAAGAACGGGAGGG
>DATLPT010000295.1:0-8613 GCA_035535635.1 Lapillicoccus sp.
CGAAGTACTCGCCGCCGGTCGTCGACGCGACGGTCTTCAGGGCGTCCTCGTCGACGACCAAGAAGTTCCGGCCCCCCATCACGCCGCCGCCGGTGAAGTCGCGGCCACCGAACCGCTGCTGCGTCATCCCGCCCAGCTGAGAGCGGGAGCAGACCATCTGCGTCGGGTTCTTCGTCCCGAACCCGATCGGGTAGACCCGCACGCCGCGCGCCGCGGCTTGCACGGCGGCGTCCTCGGGCGTGATCCCCCGGGTGTTCGCCCCGTCCGTGAGGAGGACGACGATCTCTGGCGCCTTGTCGCCCCCGCCGGCGTTCGGGGTCGGCGACGGGGTCGCCCCCGACCCGTTCCCGCCGTCCGGCGTCTTGGGCAGCGCCGACCCGTCCGGGTTCGGCGCCTCCTCCGCGTCACTCGGCGCGACGTTCGGGTCGAGCTCGGCGATCGCGTCGATGGACTTGAGGATCGCCGCCCCGATGGTCGTGCCGCGTCCGGTCGTCACGGCGTCGAGGGTGTTGAGGAGGTCGTTCTTGTTCGTCGTCGGCGCCACCGCCAGCTGCGCGAACCCGGAGAAGAGGACCAGCCCGATCTTGGTGTCGTCGCCCTGGGTCTCCACGAACTTGCGCACCGCGGCCTGGGCGGCGCCCAACCGGTTCGGCTCGACGTCGGTCGCGCACATCGACCCCGAGACGTCCAGCGCGAGGATCACCGTGGAGCTCGAGATCGGCACGTCGGCCTTGACCTGCGGCCGGGCCGCGGCGACGCCGAGCAGCCCGAGGCTCGCGATCACCAGCCCGACCGGGACGTGTCGCCGCCACCGGCGGCTCGGACCGACGGCGCTTCGGACCAGTGCGACGTTCGAGTGCCGGACCGCGGCCGGCTTCCGACGCCGGGTCTGCCACAGGTAGGCGGCGAGGAGGATCGGCACGGCCAGGAGGCCGAGCAGCAGGTATGGCTGGTCGAAGGACACTCAGATCACCCGTCCTCGGCGCAGTACGGACACGACCGCTCCGGCGAGCAGCAACAGCGTCGCGACGCCCGCGACGAGCGACGTGACCTCGTGGGGCACGCTCCGGGATACCCAGTTCAGCTGGATCGAGTCGTAGACCTGGGCCAGCGAGCTGGAGTCGGTGGCGTTGTAGTACGTGCCGCCGGTGACCTCGGCGATCTGCTTCAGCGACTGCTCGTCGAGGCGGGTCGCGATGCTGAACCCGTTCTTCTCGAGCACCGTTCCCTCGGCGCTTCCGAGCCCGATGGGGTAGATCTTGACGCCGGCCGCCGACGCCAGATCGGCCAGGTTGGCCGGGTCAGGACCGCTGGTGTTCTCCCCGTCGGTCAGGAGCACGATGGCCGTCCCGCCGTAGTAGCCGATCGGTGTCTCGTCGGCGCTGCCGGACTCCGTGTCACCGTTGCTGACGATCGGCTTGCCCGCGATGGCGCTCAGAGACGTGAGGATCCCGCGTCCGAGTGACGTATCGCCTTGCGGGGAAAGGCGGTTCACCGAGGCCAGCACCTCGTCCTTGTCGGTGGTCGGCTGCTGGGCGATGATGCCGCTACCGCCGAACGCGACGACGCCGATCTTGACCGTGGACGGCTGCTTCTCCACGAACCCCTTCGCCGCCGCCTTGGCCGAGTCGAGCCGAGTAGGCCGGACGTCCTCGGCCGCCATGCTTGTCGACACGTCGAAGGCCAGGATGACGGTTCCCTCGCGCCGCGGCTCGGCGACGGCGGCAACCGGTCGGGCCAGAGCCAGCAGCATCACGGCCAGCGCCGCGACGAGGAGGACGGGGGCGACATGCCGCCACCGGTCCCGACGGGCCATCGGGACGACGAGCCCCTGTCGCGCCAGGTCGGCTCGGCGCTCGGCCTGCTGGCGCAACAGCCGCCGGTATGCGACGACGACCAGCGGGAGGGCGAGGAGGCCGAGGAGCGCCCAGGGCCAGGCCAGCGTCATCGCCGCCGGCTCCGGCGTAGGGCGGAGATCCGCAGCAGTGACCGAACGAGGTCCTCGTCGGTGCGGATCTGGTGAAGGTCGACGCCCGCCGACCGGGTGGCCTCCTCGATGGCGGTTCGTCTCTCGTCGGCGGCCTGCTTGAGCCGGGTGCGGAAGCCGCGGTCGGAGGTGTCGACGAAGATCTGCTCGCCGGTCTCGGTGTCCTCCACGTAGATCGAGCCGACGTCGGGAAGCTCGTCCTCGCGAGGGTCGCTGACCTGGAGAGCCACGACCTCGTGGCGCCGGGCCAGCCGGCCGAGCGCCTGCTCCCAGCCAGGCTCGCTGATGAAGTCGGAGACGACGACGACGAGCGACCGCCGCCGGATCATCCCTGCGGACCGGTTCAGCATCGCGCCCAGGTCGGTAACGTGGCCGTCTGCGCCGTGCGCCGCCCGAGCCCGGTGACTCCGGCGCGACGCCGCGGCCGGCGGTTCGGTCGCGGCGGGCGGGTTGCGCCGGTCGAGGAGCAGGTCGGCGATCTGCAACACCTGGTCGCGTCCGGAGCGGGCGGGCAGCACGCGTTCGAGGTCCTGGTCGAACAGCACCATCCCGACGCGATTTCCTCGCCGCGTGAGGACGAGGGCGAGCGTCGCCGCGACCTCGGCGAGGACGAGGTCCTTCTGCCGGTCGACCGGCCCGAACCCCATCGACGCCGAGTGGTCGAGCAGCAACCAGGCGGTGACCTCGCGGTCCTCGACGTACTCGCGTACGTACGGGGTGTCCATCCGGGCGGTGACGTTCCACTCGATGTGGCGCAGGTCGTCGCCGGGCTCGTACTCGCGCAGGTTCGTGAAGTCGAGCCCGCTCCCGCGGAACAGGCTGCGGTAGTCGCCCTGGAGCCGGCCGTCCAACCGTCGAACGACCCGCCACTCGAGCTGACGGAGCAGGCGCTCCGGAGTCAGCGTGGCGGCCTGGTCCACGGTGACTCACCGGAGGAATACGGGCCGCCCGCTGGCATGCCCGCGTGAGAACCCCGCTCCCGCAACGGGGCCTGTGGAACCGGCGTCGCGGCGAGGATCGGGGTGAGCAGGTCGTCGGCGCTCATGTCCTCGGCCAGCGCCTCGTAAGAGAGCACGAGCCGGTGCCGCAGCACGTCGCGGGCCAGGTCGCGCACGTCGGTGACCAGGGCATACTCCCGGCCCCGGAGGAAGGCCAGCGCCCGCGCGGCGAGCACCAGGTTGATGGACGCACGGGGGCTGGCGCCGAAGGTCAGGTATCGGGCCAGCTCGGCCTTGCCGACGATGGCCGGGTTGCGCGTCGCGTTGGCGAGGTGAACCGCATACTCGATGACCCCTGGGTCGACGTAGACCTGGTCGGACTGCCGCTGGTACTCGCGAAGGGACTCGGCGGACAGCACCGGCTGCGTCTTGGCGAGCGACCCGATCATCCGCTCGACGACGACGAACTCCTCCGGGGGCGACGGGTAGCCGATGAGGACCTTGAGCATGAACCGGTCCACCTGGGCCTCGGGCAGCTGGTAGGTGCCCTCCGACTCGATGGGGTTCTGGGTGGCCATGACGAGGAACGGGTCCGGGGCCGGGAAGGTCTCGCGGCCGATGGTGACCTGGCGCTCCTGCATGACCTCCAGAAGCGCGCTCTGGACCTTGGCCGGCGCCCGGTTGATCTCGTCGGCCAAGACGAGGTTGGCGAAGACCGGACCGAGGGAGACCTGGAACTCGCCCTCGCGCTGGTTGTAGATCCGGGTCCCGACGAGGTCGGCGGGCACGAGGTCGGGCGTGAACTGGATTCGCTGGAACTGACCACCGATGGCGTTGGCGAGCGTCTTGATGGCCATGGTCTTGGCCAGGCCGGGCACGCCCTCGACGAGCAGGTGGCCACGGGCGAGCAGCGCGACGATCATCCGCTCCAGCAGGTCGTCCTGCCCGACGATGGTCTTCTTGACCTCGTACAGCGCGTGTTCCAGCGGGTGCGGGCGAGGGGTCGAGGTGGGCTCGGTGTCCATGGGTGCTCCTGTGCTCACTGGGCAGGCGCGCCGGCACCGCCGCCGGCCGTGGCGATGGGGACGGCGAAGCCGATGCCGACGAAGAACCCCTGCTGGCTGGGGTTGGCGAGGCCGGTGACGATCCCGACGACCTGGCCCGCCTTGTTGAGCAGAGGCCCGCCGGAGTTGCCGGGATTCACCGCGGCGTCGAACTGGATGAGGTGCTCGAGCTTCTTGCCGTCGCCGACGGGCACCGTGCGATCGAGCGCCGAAACGACCCCGCCGGACAGCGAGTCGGTGAGCCCCAGCGGGTGGCCGACCGCGAACACCGGCGTGCCGACCTGGACGCCGCCGCCGAGAACCGCTGGGACGAGGGTCTGGGGAAGGGTGCTCGGTATGAGCGTGGCGATGTCGCTCTCCGGCTGCTCGCTGGCGACCGTCGCCGGGGAGGACGTGCCGTCGGTGTAGCTGACGGTGATGGACTCGGCGCCGCTGACCACGTGCAACGCGGTCAGGACGGTCCCGTCGTCCTTGACGATGACGCCGGCCCCGCTGCCCGACTCGGCCCCGCTGCCCGAGGCGCGCTTCGTGGTGATGAGGACGAGGGAAGGCTGGATGGCCTGGTATGCGACGGTGCCGTCGGGCGGTGCGGCCGCCTCCGCCCTGGCCTGGTCCTCGATGCCCTTCTTGACCGTCGCGTCGATGTCCTGCAGGGAGACCGGTGGGATCGGGTTCGGACGGGTCAGCGCGTAGCCGCCGACCGTCGCCAGGAGCAGGACAGCGACCACGGCCACCACCCAGACCCGCGCCGGGACGCCGCGAGCGCGCTGCCATCCGGCGACGAACGGCCGGGCGACGCGGGCGCCGGCGTGGCGGACGCGCATACCGGTGCGGTTCGGCCCTGGACCGCCCGCATCGCCGTCGCCGCTCGATCCGGCGGCGTCCACCTCGGGTGGGGCGGAGACGCGGGCCACCTCCTGACTGTACGTTCGGCGGCCGGGCTACGGCAGGGCGAGGCCTCGACTCATACCGCAGGCACAGAAACCGCCACAGAAATGTCATATTCCGAATGGCCGCGGCTGGTCGGGATGCGGTGCGTCGCCCACCGCGGCCTGAGCCCGCCAGAGGCGCCGTTCCAGGTCGGAGCGCACCGACGCATAACCGGGATCGTCGGCGACGTTCCACAGCTGCCCCGGATCCTCGGCGAGGTCATAGAGCTCCCACTCGGGCGGGTATCGATCATCCGAGCAGCCAGGCACGCCGAGGCCGTCGTTGTAGAAGTAGATCAGGCAATAGCGGTCGGTGCGGAACCCGTAGTGGGCGCCGACGTGGTGGCTGCGGTCGTCGTGCATCCAGTACCGGTAGTACAGGCCGTCGTGCGGGGGTTTGGGGTCGTGCGCTCCTGTGATGTCCGGCCAGAACGAGCGGCCCGTCATGCGTGGATGTGGCGTGAGCCCGGTGGCTTCGAGCAGGGTCGGGGCGACGTCGACGTTACTGACGATGCCGGTGTGCGTCGTTCCGGCCGGGACGGTCCGCGGGTAGGACATGACAAACGGCATCCGGATCGACTCCTCGTACATGAACCGCTTGTCGAACCAGCCGTGGTCGCCGAGGAAGAACCCCTGGTCCGAGGCGTACACCACGACCGTGTCGTCGAGCTGGCCGTGCTCGCCCAGCCATCCGACGAGCCGTCCGACGTTGTCGTCGACCGCCGCAACGCAGGCCAGGTAGTCCTCCATGTACCGCTGGTACTTCCACAGCGCCTCGTCCTCTCGTGAAAGTCCCTCTGGCACAGACTGTTTCAGGTCCTCCTCGGTGAGGTCGTCGGCGATACTCATCCGCGCTCGGCGCGCAGTTGCGGACCGGGCGCCGAGGTCGTCGCCGAAGGTGAGCGGCACCGGGATCGGCGTCGTCGCATACCGGCCGGAATGCGCCTCGTCCGGCTCCCAGGGCCGGTGCGGCGCCTTGTGCCAGGTCAGGAGACACCACGGGGCAGCTTCACCGCGTGACTCGAGCGAGTCGAGCCAGCGGATCGCGAGGTCCGTGATGACGTCGGTCGCGTAGCCGGTCTCGAGCCGGAGCCCGTCGGCAGAGAGGAAGCGGGGGTCGTGGTACTCGCCCTGGTCGACGAGGACGTCCCAGTAGTCGAAGCCGTGCGGGTCGTGGCTGACGCCGTCGCTCTCGCCGTGGCCCATGTGCCACTTGCCGACGAGGCCGGTGCGATAGCCGGCGTCGCGCAGCTGGGTCACGAAGGTCGGCTGGGCGGCGTCGAGGAAGGTGTCGAGGGTCGTGACGCCGTTCTCGTGGCTGTAGGTGCCGGTGAGCAGCGAGGCTCGGCTCGGGGAGCACAGCGAGTTGGTCGCGAAGAGGTTGTCGAACCGGACGCCGGAGCCGGCGATGGAGTCGAGATGTGGCGTGGTGTTGACCACCGAGCCGTAGGCGCCGATCGCGTGGGAGGCGTGGTCGTCGCTGAGGACGAAGAGGATGTTCGGGCGCCGCGCGTCCGTGGGCGCGTCGCTCACCGGCGCCGGCTCCGCTCCTCGACGTAGCGCTTGGTGACGGCCATGTCCTGGTCCCCGAGACCGCGGGCGACCAGGTCGGCGAAGGCGGCGCGTAGCGCGGGCAGCAGAGCGGTATCGGTGCGGGTCGCGGTGGCCACGTCGGTGGCGAACTCGAGGTCCTTGAGCAGGTACCGGGCCATCCCGGAGGGGCGAAAGTCGTCGGCGACCATCCGGGGTCCGCGGGTTCGCAGGATGCGGCTGTCCGCATACCCACCCTCGAACAGCTCGACGAGGGTGCCGAGCTCCAGCCCGCTGCGGTCGGCCAGGACCGCCGCCTCGCCCAGCGCGAGCACGGCCGCCGAGACGATGAGCTGGTTGCACGCCTTGGCGACTTGGCCGGAGCCGAGCGGGCCGAGGTGCACCGGACGGCCGCACGCCTCGAGCACCGTCATGGCGCGGCGGGCGTCGGCGTCGGCGCCGCCGACCATGATCGACAGTGTTGCCGCCTCCGCGCCGTCCGTGCCACCGGATACCGGAGCGTCGACGAGGCGGACCCGGCCCTCGGTCTCGCGTACGAGCCGGTCGCCGAGACGGCGGACCTCGGTCGGCGAGGAGGTCGACGAGACGACGAGCAGGAGGTCGTCGGGCTCGGCGGCGAGCAGACCGTCACCGCCGGCCAGCACGTCCTCGACCTGGGGGAGGTCCGGCAGCATGAGCACGACCACGTCGGCCGCCCCTGCGACGTCGCGCGGAGAGTCGCACCACTGAGCGCCCGCCTCGAGCACGTCGGCGAACCGTTCCTGGCCACCCCGGCCTGTGACCGAGACGGAATGCGCGGCCGCCAGGTGGCGGGCCATCCGCCGCCCCATTCTCCCCAGTCCGATGACGCCGACGCGGCTGGCGGGCTCCATGCCGGCATCCTTCCGGACCGGTGGCCACCGAAGAATAGGTAGTCGGGGCGCGAAGATACGCAGTCTTTCCGATGTGGCCTGTGCGGCGGGAACCGGACCGTGGAGTGGCCGGCCATCGCCGGCCACGACAAGGGAGGACATCATGACCACACGTATCGTTACCGCCAGCGTCCTGACCGCCGCTGCCGTCAGCGCGGCGTTGCTCGTCGCACCGAGCGCCGGCGCCGCTCAGGCCCACCGGCCGGCCCCGGTCGCCGCGAGCGCGAGCACCACTCTGCAGGAGACCGTCGTCCAGTTGCTGGACGAGGGCCGCCACGCCACCACGCTGGCCGAGCGTCGGCTCATCCACCACGACCTGCTCGAAGCCGTCCGCGACGGGCAGTGACCTCGGATAGCAGCGGATCCGTCGCTCGACCGAGGGAACGCCGCCGAACGCGGTCATTTCGGACAGCCGATTGAAAGCCGCAGCGTAGGCTGCGAGCCCATCAGATCCGAGGTGGAGCCACCCCTGGGCCGGGACGACGAGCTCGCCCGATGCGATGCGGTGCTGACCGCCCTCTTGGCTGAACGGAGCGTGCCCGCCTCACCGCGGGCCCTGCTCGTGTCAGGTGACGCCGGCATCGGCAAGACCACGCTCGTCCGCGCGATCGTGGAGCGGGCTCGGGACCTCGGCGCGGCGGTCGGCGTGGGTCACTGCGTCGACGTTAGCGGCGGCCTGCCGTTCGGCCCGGTCCTCGAGGCGGCTCGCCAGCTCGCCGGTCCCGGCGTCCCACTGCCAGGGACGGAGTCACCCAACGCCCTCGGCCTGCTCGTCCGCGCGATGGCTGAGTTCACCAGCGATCGGCCGGCCGTGATCGTGCTCGAGGATCTGCACTGGGCGGACAAGTACACCGCCGACTTCGTGCGAGCCTTCGTGCGAACCGCCGAGGCCGACGTCCTGCTCGTGATGACGTACCGGTCGGAGGACGTGGGCGCGACGGCCACCCTTCGGGAGACGCTCGTCGACCTGCGACGGTCGGATGGGGTGACGTTGCTACCGCTCGGACCACTCGGCCCAGCCGCGCTCGGGGCGCTCGCGACCCGGCGGACCGGCCAGCCTCTCGACGACGATCAAGCCACCTGGCTGCACCGCCGCTCTGAGGGCAACCCGCTTTATGCGGAGGAGATCGTGACTGCGGAGACCGGCGGCATACCGCCATCCCTCGCGGACCTGCTGACCCGTCATGTGCGCAGCCTCAGCCCGGCGACGCGTGCGCTCGTCCGGCTCGCCGC